>JAURBX010000037.1 GCA_030828745.1 Flavobacteriaceae bacterium
ATCCGTAGAAATTCTCCGCGACCAATGGGGTATTAATCACATCTATGCTAATAATCAAGAAGATCTCTTTTTTGCCCAAGGGTATGCAGCTGCACAAGATCGTTTGTTTCAATTTGAACTCTGGCGTAGACAAGCCACGGGTACCGTAGCTGAAATTCTGGGTCCTAGTGAATTAGCGCGAGATATAGGTACACGCCTTTTTATATATAGGGGAGATTTAACTGTAGAGTTAAATCATTACCACCCAGAAGGAAAAGCAATAATCGAAGCGTATGTCGAAGGGGTAAATCGTTATATCACAGACGCTTTAAAAACTCCTGATCAACTTCCCTTAGCGTTCAAAATGCTTGGTATTGAACCTCAACTTTGGACTCCTGAAGTGGTTATATCAAGACATCAAGGCTTATTGGGGAATATTGGTCAAGAACTACAAATAGGGCGAGCTGTTGCTCTCATCGGTGTCGATAAAGTCAAAGAATTGTTGTGGTTACACCCACAGGACCCTCAAATTGATTTGGATAAAAAAATAAACACCTCCCTTTTATTTGAAGATATCCTTGCACCTTATTTTGCCTTAAGAAAGCCCATTAAATTCAAAAAAGAGCACCTTCAAGAAGCCTATCGAAAAACCGAAACCATCGCTTTTCTAAATCGATACAATGAGCTTTCAAAAGACTCCTTGGAC
Organism: Flavobacteriaceae bacterium; assembly: GCA_030828745.1. Lineage (GTDB taxonomy): Bacteria > Bacteroidota > Bacteroidia > Flavobacteriales > Flavobacteriaceae > MS024-2A. The sequence continues at coordinate 686 of JAURBX010000037.1, forward strand.
ATGGGAAGTAATAATTGGGTGATTGCAGGTTCAAAAACAGAAAATGAAGCTACCTATATGGCAAATGATCCCCATCGAACCATCGCAGTTCCCTCCCTCCGATATATGGCACATCTAGTTGCACCGGGTTGGAATGTAATTGGAGGAGGAGAACCCGAAATCCCGGGAATATCCATTGGACATAATGAATTTGGTAGTTGGGGATTAACTGTTTTTAGAACCGATGGAGAAGACCTCTATCAATATGAACTAAATCCAAAGAATCCCTTAGAATACAAGTATAAAGGGCAATGGAAAGAGTTTACTGTAATAGAAGAAACCATCACAGTAAAAGGAGGCGCTCCTGAAAAAGTATCGCTTTATTATAGTCACCATGGGCCTGTTACCTATCGAAACGAACAAAAAAATATTGCCTATGCTATGCGTTGTGCATGGCTAGAACCAGGAGGTTCTCCCTACCTTGCCTCTTTACGAATGGACCAAGCTCAAAACTTGGGAAGAATTTCGAGACGCTTGTGCCTACAGCCATATTCCGGGTGAAAACATGATTTGGGCAGATACTCAAGGAAATATTGGATGGCAGGCTGTGGGAATTGCTCCAGTAAGAAATAATTTTAGTGGCCTTGTCCCCGTGCCGGGAGATGGAAGTTACGAATGGGAACGGTACCTCCCCATTTTACAAAAACCAAATGCCTTAAATCCTACTAAAGGGTTTATTGCAACCGCCAATCAAAATGTAACTCCAGAGGACTATCCCCATTGGAATGCCATAGGATATTCTTGGTCTGATCCTTATAGGGGTGAGCGTGTCAATGAAGTTCTTGAAAATAATAATGCCTTGAGTATGGAAGATATGAAAGCGCTTCAAGTTGATGTCACTTCTATTCCAGCAAAAATCCTCGTTCCGTATTTAAAAGAGCTCAGTTTTGATGCTTTTGAAACCGTTCAAAAAAAGCGTCTTCTCAATTGGGATTCTCGTTTAAATTCATCCTCTATTGAAGCCGCTATTTATGTAAGCTGGGAAAATGAAATAAAAAAGGCTGCCTTTACTTCCTTTGTTCCTGAAAAAGTAAAACCTTACCTTACATCTCTACAGTTAAAACGGATCCTTGATTGGATTGAAAATCCGAAAAGCTCTTTCTTTGGAACAGTAAAAAAAAGAAATGCTTTTTTAAAAAAAACCTTTATCACAGCAATCGACAATCTTAAAAAAAGACTCGGTTCAAATTCCCAAAGTTGGCGTTATGGTCAAACTAAATTTAAACATAGTTTTATAGATCATGCCCTGTGAGGAATAAGTAATCAAGCCTTTGCATCCAAACTTAACTTAGGGCCTCTTCCTAGGGGAGGAAATGCCTACACACCGGGATCCACCGGAGGAAATGACCGTCAAAGTAGTGGTGCTAGTTTTAGAATGATTGTGAATACTGGTGATTGGGATACTGCTATTGGCACCAATGCCCCAGGACAATCGGGAAATCCTGAAAGTCCTTTTTACAATAACCTCTACAAAGATTGGGCTGAAGATCGCTATTTTCCCATTTATTATTCAAAAGAAAAAATACAATCCGTTACCTACAAGCGGACACGGTTAGTTCCTCAGTGATCAAATTCATTTTCAAAAGCTGCTTCTTGCTCTTTTGGAACCTTAATATGGTTTCCTAAAAATAAAGCATTTAAAAACATTCGGTTGGTCCCATAAGCTGTGCCTCTAAAGTTTGGGTTTTCAGCAAATAATATTACCCTTCCTTTCCCTATTGTACTGACAATAACGGGTGCCGCTTTGGGTAGATATTTGTTGCGAATGTTTTTTGAAATATAACCATCAACGTGGGGGTTTTTATCATAAACTACAGGCGTCCCATAACTGCTTTTACTAGGCTCAAGCCAAACTAAATTATTTTTGTAAAGACTGACATTTTTTTGAGTGTATCCAAAACCTAGGGGGTGCGTTAAATCAATATTTCCTCTCAGAAAGACACCTCCTAATTTTTCACGCCCAATATTTTCTGCGGCATCTACATACGGTCTAATTGTTGCAATCGCAGTAGAATCTTTTTGAATAATAAGCCTTTTTTCATCGATGATTTTATGTTTAATCAATGCATTATTGGCTGTTCCAATAGTAATTAATGTATTGCCCTTGGCTATCCAATCTTTGACTCGCTTTGTTGTTTTCTCATCCCATTTATAGCTTCCTGAAATTAAAATCATGGTGTTATATTTTCCCAAAGAAAGGCGATCAAAGTAATTTTGTCTCACTTTTGTGATGGGCATACCCACTCGGGTATCCAGCAAATGCCATACTTCACCCGCTTCATAGGAACGTACTCCATTGCCAATAAGCATAACTGCTTTTGGAGGATCTAAAGGTCGAATCGCACTACTTCCTAAATCCACTCCTTTTGTACTGAATCCTGTAGAAAGACTGTGTATTTGTATTTTGTGTTGGTCTTGTAATTTTTTTAACCTAGTGTATAATTCTTTTTCTGAAAGCGTTTGAGAGGCTACAGGAATCATTAAGGACCCGTATGAAAAAGAGCGGTTGTTTTTTGCCATAAAGGGTTTAAAAGCAGCCGCAAGAACAATTTTGTATTGTTGTGCATCATGAATAAAAGCAGGGAGATTGTAATCTTTAGCATCTATTGCATACGCATAAGAAGATAAAGAAAAAGGTTCTAATGCAATAAGGTCCTCTGTTGAAGTAACCGTTGTTCCCTGTTTCACCTTGGTTGAAGCCTCGTATTTAATGTTGTAAAAATTAGCCACCGACCATGCCGATGCATCATAATACACACTGTCTCGATATGACGCATAGGTTTCAAAAAAAGTTTGAACCATACGGTATTGAGGCTGTTTTACTGGAACAGAATAAGAATGCTCTCCCGTCTTTACTAGGTGTATTTTATGGCGCAATAATTTATCAATAAAAGCTTTATTTCGATTTTGATCCCTTTCAGTAAAGTCATACGCCTTGATTTTACTTTTTGCACTTCTTTCTATGGCACTTTTAAAAAAGTCTTGTTGATACTTTCGTAACAGACTCTTGTTTTCTATTGCAGCTTGAACCGTTGCTAAACTTGAAATGAACTGATTTCTAATGGTAAAAGGAAACGTAATGTATCCATATTTGGTTTTCTGTTTTAAACCCCTAGAACTGGCCTGCTCAAATAAAAGCCCCAAGCCTCCTTGCAAATCGGGATATGAAGAGCCATATCCTGGATAGGTCCCATCAAATGCTTCTTTTGTAAAATAGAGTGAGCCGATACTGTCTAAACCTTTTGAAAAATAGGTTGCAAAGAGATTGTTAAGTTTCACGTAATTGTCTTTAGGCATGATAGGATCAAGGGAGCCGTTGGGTTTCATTGGTTCAAAGAAATAGGTGCTTTGTGTTCCCATTTCATGAAAATCAGTAACCACATTAGGATACCATTGGTGATACCAGGCTAGCTTTCCTTGACTTTCGGGGTTTATTGCCAATAACCAATCTCTATTTAAATCAAACCAATAGTGATTCGTTCTTGCTCCTGGCCATACCTCGTTGTGTTCTGCATCCATGGGATCAGAAACTAAAGGGGTTCCTTTGTACATATTGGCCCATTGCGTATGTCGATCACGTCCGTCAGGATTAATGGTTGGGTCGATGAATATAATCGCATTTTCTCTAAAGGAAGCTATTTGTGTATCTTGAGATGCCATTAATGTATAAGCGGCCAATAGTGCTGCTTCTGAGCTAGAGGGTTCATTCCCATGAACATTGTATGCTAAATTGATAATTAGAGGAACATTTGGCTCTTCCACTGTCCGTCCTTGTGCATAATCCAAATGCGCTTTTTGAATGGTTTCGATTTGGTTTAGGTTTTCTTTTGTGCTTATCATGAGCAAGGGTAATTTTCTACCTTCATGAGTTTTCCCATAATACATGATTTGGGCGTAATCTGATACAGAAGCCAAATATTGCAAATAAGATATAATCTGATCATGGCGGGTGTGTTGGGATCCTATCTCATATTCTAAAAAGTCTTTAGGTGTGGAAATATTTGCGCTAAAAGGTTGGTAACGTTCGGTAAAATAGTCCTGCCCAAAAAGAGGAGTTACCAAAAAAAGTAAACAAAAGAGATATCGCATGATTTAAATGATTTGTATCAAAAATACACAATTTCAAAAAAGTAATTCTTCTTTCATTTCAGTTCTGTAACATGAAAAAACAATCTTATTTATAATTATTCTAAATAATTTGTTTTTTCTAAATGGGCGCATTACATTTGTACAATAATTATTTAGACTTAATAAAAATAAAAATGCGTAACATAGTCACCATCGTCTTAATGGGAATTAGTTTGAATCTTTTTGGTCAAAACATGAGTCTTCAAGATTCACTTCAAATCAATTCCAATCAACGTATCCTAAAAAATCTTGCTGGCCTTCCCCAAGGAATTACTTTAGGCGGTTATGGAGAGGTTTTATATAACAATCCTGAAAATTTAAATTCAGAACTTGATGTTCAACGCTTAGTTTTACTTTTTGGATACAAGTTTGATGAGCGAGTTCAATTTGTAACTGAAATTGAATTTGAGCATGTAAAAGAGGTCTACGTGGAACAAGCTTTTATCAATTATAATTTAACGCAAGGGCTCAACGTCCGAGCAGGGCTCATGCTAGTTCCTATGGGCATCATCAATGAGTTTCACGAACCCACTATTTTTAATGGGGTTGAGCGTCCCAGTCTAGACAAGTATATTATCCCCACTACGTGGCGTGAAATTGGTATTGGACTCTCTGGGCGGCTCAATGGAATTAGTGCAAGATATCAGGCTTATTTATTTAATGGTTTTTTATCACACAATGGTGAAAACGGACTTCTGAAAGGGAGTAATGGTTTGAGAAGTGGTCGTCAGAAGGGAGCAGAATCAACGATGAATCATGTCAATTTTGCGGGAAAATTTGATTTTTACGGTATCCGTGGCTTACGTTTGGGTCTTTCGGGATATCAGGGTAAAACTCAAGCGGTTGATGGTCAAAATGAAATTCCAGGAAGCGAAATAGGCGTTTCCATGCTAGGATTAGATGCACGTTATACCTACAGAAAGTTTTCGGCACGAGGGCAATATTTAAGGGCTTCTTTGCGCGATACCGATCTGTATAATGAATTGACAGGACGTGATTTGGGAAGTAAATTAATGGGATATTATTTAGAAGCAGGCTATAATGTTCTTCCCTTTAAAAATAAACAACGTTTGGTAGGGTTTGTTCGTTACGAAAACTTCAATACCCATCATGAAGTAGGAAACTTAATTTCTAAAAATGAGGCTTTCCACAGAAAAGAATGGACGCTAGGGTTCTCCTATCATATTGCACCCGGTGCAGTTTATAAAATAGATTATCAAACTAAATCAACAGCAATTTCAAATTCTACAAAAGGTCAATTTAATATGGGTGTAGGTGTTTGGTTTTAACTAATTTTACAGATGCAAAAAAAAATATTTCTTCTTTTCATATTTCTTCTCTGTATGAGCCTGTCTTCTTGGACTCCGGCTTCACACTCAGATCGAGAGTCAAAATATATTCTCAAACAAATTAAAAAATCCGTTGCTTCCACTTTTTCCTTTGAATCCTTTTCAATAGATCAAAAGGAGCAACAGCTGATACTCAGTCCTTTTTTAGAAGCCTATTCCTTTTATGATATTATTGTTGAAGAGGCCCCCAAAGGCTATGTGATGGTGGCTACTGCTCCAAGTAAAACAGACTCCTTTGAATATTTACTTCTTTTTGATTTAAACTATAAAATTAAGAAGGTTAAGGTTTTGATCTACAGGGAAAATTATGGTGGAGAAATTTCAAGTAAACGTTGGCTTTCACAATTTTTAAAAAGTGATCAGAATGATTCCTTTGTTTATGGAGATAATATAAGTGCTATTTCGGGAGCTACTATATCGGTTAAATCAATTACATCCTCCATAAATTACATTATGGATTCCATCAAGAAACTTAAGTCTCAAAACCAAATCTAATGGATTTGCAATATTCCTTAAGAAACTTTCCAAAGCCCATTAAGCGGTTTATTGCTGCTTTTGTTATTGTTCTTGGAATCGGCTTTTTTACAGGGCTCCTCTTTGTTGGACAAACAGAAAGTAATACCCCAAGAGGAATGATCGAAAATTATAATGGTAATGAAGATCTTGCTGAAGTAGAGGTGATGAAATTTAAAAAAGGGAAGCGAGAAATGTTAACGATTATCCATACGCACATACTTTCTCTATCCTTTATTTTTTTCCTTTTAGGCGTCTTGATTTGGGGTACCGAAATTTCTGTTTTATGGAAAAGCATACTAACCCTTGAACCTTTTGTTTCCGTTTTAACTACGTTTGGAGGAATCTATTTGATCTGGCTAGACTTCCCCTTTATTTCATATTTGGTTATGATCTCTGGCTTTTTAATGACGCTAAGTTTTATCGTCGGTGCAATAGTCGTTTTTAGGGCTTTACTTGCTTCACCCATCAAAAAATAACCCTATGGCTCAAAAAACAAGCCTTGTTTTTTATGATGCCACATGTGTCCTTTGTGACCGCTCTATTCTTTGGTTGATAAAAAACGATGCAGAGAGTGGTTTACGTTTTTCACATGTCGCTAGTAAAATTGCCGAAAAACAAGTTTTTCCAGTTTCTACTGAAGCGATTTCTGTCTTAACTCCTGAGGGTCAATACTTAAAAAGTAGTCAAGCAGCACTTTATTTACTCCTTAAAACAAAACGCTACCCATTGTTGTATAAATTCTTATTGCTATTTCCTTTAAGCTGGCTGGATGTTTTTTATGCAATAATTGCTAAAAATCGGTATCGTTGGTTTGGAAACTATTCTGATTGTAAAATTCCGGATAGAACCATTAAATCTAGATTTTTAGATTTTTGATCAAAAAAAGAGTGAAATCGTCTTTTTTTGACCTAAAAAGGGCGAAAAATGAGCAAAAACACTTGAAAAATGACTAAAATATGCATTTATTCAACTAATGGGTTCTTAATTTTTTGCCTAAAACAGTATATGAAATCTCTCTCCCGTCCTTGAATATTTTGACCGCCTGCTGTGTTCCTTCCGGCGAATAATAGATCCATTTCCCCTCAGGAATTCCCTCTTCGTAATTTTCTTCCCATCCCATTTGACCCTCTTGATTGAACCAAAGGACTTTGCCATGTAATTTTCCTTCTTTATAGTGATACTCAATTCGTTTTTGTCCCGTATCAAAATAAAAAGTTGTTTCCCCATGTTGCTTACCGTCTTTGAAAGTCTTGACAAACTTAAGGCTTCCGTTTTCATGATATTCTTTATCAATCTCACTTGTGGATTGTTCAATAAATTGACTAAACGCAAAAGAGTGTAATGTGAAAATCAAAAAAGACAAGAGTTTCATAGTGTTTCTTTTTTTTATGTACAAAACTATTTTTTAAAGTGTTTTAAAACTTCAACTAATTCTTGTGGTGCACTAACGGAATGCTTTGCTGCTGATTTCTTATTCCCAACTTTGATAGAAATAACATCAACTGGTAATTGAGTAAACATGTTTTCATCTGTCACATCGTCTCCAGCAACGAAAACAAAATCATAAGGCTCTTTAGAATAGTGATCATAAGATGCAATTCCTTTATTTGTTGTTGAGGTAGTGACTTCAATAATTTTATCTCCGTCCATTAAACTAATGTCATTGGAAAGCATGCTTGCCAAAACTGTTTTCAATTCTTCTGATTTGATGAGTCCTAATTCTGGATCTGTTTTTCGGTAATGCCAGACCAGTGAGTTGCGCTTCTTTTCAATAAATGTCCCGGGTGTATTGTCCGTAAATTGCTGTAAAATTGGATAGACATGGTTCATCCAGTTAGAACTTGATGCGTTTTTCTCAATCCATTCTGTATCGGGCTCTTTTTCAAAATGTCCATGCTCTGCAATCATTGTAAGATTAAGGTCTTTAAATATTTGATCTAAAAATTCTGGAGGCCTTCCGCTAATAATAATCACTTTATTTTTAGGATCTTGATTTAAGTCGCTCAAAACATTTAAAACCGTTTGCGTGGGTAGCGCTTTTTTATGGTTTTTATTAAACGGGACTAAAGTCCCATCATAATCCAAAAGGAACAAACGCTTATTGGCCTTTGTATACTGTTCTTCAAATTTTGAAATAATTTGAGGGGTGACTCGCTTTGTTTTATGGATAGGAATCTTTTTGGAGAGGGTGTCAAGCTCCTTCAAAAAAGTCTCCGACCAGAAGGTCACATTGTACCGTTTAACGCGTTCCCGCAATTCAATATTCCTTTCCACTTGTTCCTCCTGAGGCATGTTTAGTGCTTCATGAATGGTGTTTGACAAGGCGGTAATATCAAAGGGATTCACGATCAAAGATTGGTGCAATTCCTTAGACGCGCCTGCAAGTTCACTTAAAATCAAAACCCCATCATTGTTAATGCGTGTAGCCAAGTACTCTTTGGCAACCAGATTCATTCCATCACGAAGGGGCGTAACCATGGCAATATCAGAAAGACGATACAGGTCAATTAAATCGTCAAAATCAAAGGAGCGATAATAGTACCATATAGGTGTCCAATTTACCGTTGCAAAATTTCCGTTGACCCGTCCAATGATTTCATCCGTTTCTCTTTTTAACTTTTTATAATGAGAGACATTTGATCTAGACGGAACCAAAACCATTAACAATCGGACTTTCTCTTTGTATTCTGGATATTGTTTTAAGAACAATTCAAAGGATTTTACTCGGTTAATTACTCCTTTGGTATAATCTAATCGATCTATAGAAAGAATAATTTTTCCGTGATTTAATTCCTTGTGTTTCTCGAGTTCAATACGCAATGGAGAATAGGTTTCTTTTTTACTTTTGGTATGTGCTTGAGCCGTATTTTCAAATTTTTCATAATCAATTCCCATAGGAAACGTATTCACCTCAATTTCTCTATCCGTTTGTTGAATTAGATTAAAATTTACATTTAAATGCAAGATTCTTCTTACGGAACTTAAAAAATGCCGCTCATAATCATAGGTATGAAAACCGATGAGATCAGAACCAAGCATTCCCTTTAAGAGTTCTTCCCTTTTTGGGAAAATTCTAAAAATCTCAAAAGAAGGAAAAGGAATGTGAAGAAAAAAACCAATGGTTACGTCCTTTCTGACCGATTTAACCATTTCAGGAACAAGCAATAATTGGTAGTCATGAACCCAGACTTGGTCTCCTGCTTCAATTTCCTCAAGGATGGCATTTGCAAATTTTTGATTCACTTTCACATACGATTCCCACTGCTGTTCGTCAAATTGAAAGTGCTGCTTGAAATAATGAAACAACGGCCAAATACACTTGTTGGAAAGGCCCAAATAAAAATCATCAATTTCCTGATTTGAAAGGGATATGGGTTTAAAATTCGTTGCCAATAAATCTTTTGACAGCAATTGGTATTCTTCTTCTTCAATATCATTAGAACTAATTCCAGGCCAGCCGATCCATAGCGATTTGCCATTTTCATGAACAGACTTCAATCCTGTTGCTAATCCTCCAGAAGTTGGACTAAAAATCCATTGATTCTGCTCTTTTTCAATTTTAATGGGGAGTCTATTTGAAACAATGATAAATTTTGACATACTTTGCTGAATATTGATTTTTAGATTGATCTCAATATAAATAAATAAAACCCTTTTCCTGTGAATAGTAATTTAAATTATGGCATTATTGGAAATTGCAAATCTGCAGCCCTTATTAATGAGGACTCTTCAATAGATTGGCTCTGTCTTCCACAATTTGATTCAGCATCCGTATTTGCTAAACTTCTAGATCGTAAAAAAGGAGGGCATTTTAGGATCAATAAAGGGGACTATACCATCACACAGTCTTATATAGAAAACACAAGCATCTTAAGAACTTTATTTGAAAATAAAACGGCCTCTTTTGAAGTTTTGGATTTCATGCCACGCTATGAAAATGACACTCAATCTTTTTACACGCCGCGGGAAGTGATCCGTTTAATTAAACCCATTAAAGGAACCCCTAAAATTTCTGTTGATTATCAACCCCGTTTAGAGTATGCAGCAGCCGAAACAAAAACCTATATAAAAGATCAATTTATCGTAAGTGTTTACGATCATGACAATTATGATTCGCTTTACCTCTACTCTAATCTAAATCCGAAAGCCATTTTATCAGGTGCTTTTATGGCATTAAAGGAAACGGCGTTTTTTTCTATATCCTATAATGAAAAATTGACCTTGCCTAGCTTGGATCAATGCCTTTTAGATTTTGAACGAACCAAAGTCTATTGGCTGAACTGGTGTGACAAAACACCCCATTACAATAATTATAATGCCGTTATCCACAGAAGCGCCATGACTTTGAAGCTCCTGAGTTTTGATAAAACGGGTGCCATTCTTGCTGCTGCAACCACCTCCCTTCCTGAGTCTATTGGAGAAGTTCGTAATTGGGACTATCGTTTTTCTTGGATCCGAGATTCGTCCATGGTGATTCGAGTAATTTCTAAACTAGGGCATCGCAAAATTGTAAAGGATTTTATTGATTACATCATTGACCTTGTGCCTGAAAAAGATGAGAAGTTCCAAATTATGTATGGAATTAACAAAGAAAAAGTGCTAACTGAAAAAGTCTTAGATCATCTGAGTGGTTATGAAAATTCTGCCCCTGTACGCATTGGGAATGCAGCCTACAAACAAAAACAAAATGATATTTATGGTATTTTGATGGATGCCATTCATGTGGAACTATGTGAATTTCCATTGGTTTATGAGAAAAAAGAAGCGTTGTGGTCAATTGTAAAAAACATCGTTTGGATTGTAAAAAACAATTGGGAGCTTCCCGACAAAGGAATCTGGGAATTTCGAGATGAAGACAAACATTTTACTTTTTCAAAAGTCCTCTGTTGGGTGGCTATAGATCGGGCCATAAAAATTGCAGCTCTTTTAGATAAAGAGAAACCCCATTGGAAAGAAATTAGAAGCGCAATTAAGAATGACATTCATGACAAAGCTTGGAATGATAAAGTCGATTCATATACGCAATACTATGGTTCAGAGGCCCTAGATGCCTCTGTTTTGTTGATGGAACAATATGGATTTATTGATGCGCATGAGGAACGCTTTGTAAAAACAGTTCACGCTGTAGAGCGAGAGCTGTCTTATGAAGGCTTGTTGTTCCGATACAAAAATAAAGATGACTTTGGAGCGCCCACTTCCTCCTTTACTATTTGTACGTTTTGGTTTATCAATAGTCTCTATAAAATTGGAGAGGTAGAAAAATCAAAAAAACTATTTGATCAGGTCTTAAAATACAGTAACCACCTGGGGCTATTCAGCGAAGATCTTGATTTTAAAACCAAGCGTCTTTTAGGCAATTTCCCTCAAGCTTATTCTCACTTAGCTTTAATTGATGTGGCACTTAATTTTAACGAACAATAATCCATTCCATTTTTATTCTCTACTTCTTCCTGAGAAACCCCTCCATTATTATCCCTCATTTTATCAGGTTGAAAAAATAGACTAGCTTTACATGACTTAAAAACTTTATAATGAAAAATCTACTGATATTGATTCTTTTTATTTCAGTGAATTTAGTCCTTGGACAAGAAAAGAAAAAAGAAGATCCTGAGAAAAAAGACAAAAAAACCATTGCTGAATTAACCAAATCCAGCAAAAAAATTGAAGGTCTATTTACCATCTATCAAGATACCGTAAGCGGTGATGTAAAAATGAGTTTGAGTGAAAATCAACTTCATAAAGACTTTATTTATTTTTCACAAATCGCCGACGGAGTCACCGAAGCAGGAAGCTTCAGAGGTTCTTACCGCGGGTCTACAATCATCAACATTAAAAAATATTTTAATAAAATTGAAATTGTCGCTCCAAATACGAATTTCTACTTTGATCCTGAAAATCCCCTTTCAAAATCAGAAAGAGCAAACACTTCAGATGCAATACTTTCAAGCAATAAAATTTTAGTCCATGATAAAGAAAAAGCACTTTATTTAATTGATGCAACTGGTCTTTTTCTTTCGGAAACTTTAACCCGTATTAAATCCCCCAAAAGACCTGGAGCTTCACCTTCTGCTTTTAGCTTAGGAAGTTTTGATAAGGGCAAATCAAAAATTGAATCCATAAAGAACTATCCTGAAAATACAAATATCAAAACAGAATATGTTTACAAAAACCCTTCTGTACTTAATGGGGGTTCTGAAGCCATTCAGGATGGAAGAAATGTTTCAATTAAAGTATTCCACTCTTTTTTAAGCATGCCTGAGGCGGGTTACACCATTCAGTATGATGACCCAAGAGTGGGTTATTTTACGACCCAAGTTAATGATATGACCGCTGAAGAAACCACAAATTATAGGGATTTGGTTCATCGCTGGCGATTGATCAAAAAAGACGCCAAACTTGCTATTTCTGAGCCAATAAAACCCATCACCTGGTGGATCGAAAACAGCACCCCTTTGGAATGGAGAGAAACCATCAAAGAAGGTGTTTTGGCTTGGAATGAAGCCTTTGAAAAAGCCGGGTTTAAAAATGCGATGGAAGTAAAAGTTCAACCTGATGACGCAGAATGGGATGCGGGAGATATTCGATATAATGTGCTGCGGTGGACCTCATCTCCCAACCCTCCTTTTGGAGGATATGGACCCAGTATGACCAATCCGCGTACAGGCGAAATCATTGGAGCCGATATTATGTTGGAGTTTGTTCATTTTACCAATCGTGTTTTTTATGATAAATTGTTTACATCAGCCGCTGCAAACATGGCGCTAGAAAATCAAGAAGAATTTGAATCAAAAGACGCTGAACTCTTTTGTTCTTTAGGAAATCTAATGCATGAAAACATCCTCTTTGGAAAAACCTTAGCTCAGGTTTCCGGTGCTTCAGCCTCTGATTTAAAACAGATTATTGAAGAAGGAATGAAATCACTCATCATGCACGAAGTAGGTCATACCTTGGGTCTAAATCACAACATGAAAGCGAGTGTTATTTATACTCCAGATCAATTGGCGGACGCAGCTTTTATTGAAGGAAAAGCACTAACAGGATCCGTAATGGATTATGCAGGAATTAACCTCACTTTGGACAAAGAAAAACAAGGTCAATATTTTGATATGGCAGTTGGACCTTATGATATTTGGGCCATACAATTTGGCTATACTCCTTTTAAAAATGAGGGGGGAAAAACACAACTTCTATTGCGTTCTACAGAACCCCAACTCATTTTTGGAAATGATGCTGATGATATGCGCTCCCCTGGAAAAGGAATTGACCCAAGAGTCATGACAGGGGATCTGTCTGGGGATCAAATTACCTATTCCATTGACCGCTTTAAATTAGTCAATGCAGCCATGAAGGAGATCAAAGTGAAAATGACCAAAAAAGGGGAAACTTACGAAGATTTAAGAAGGGCATATTATACCCTTAATGGTCAAGCTGCTCGAGCTGGTGATGTTCTTTCAAGATTTGTGGGGGGTGTTTATGTGGATCGTTCAATGATAGGTCAAGAAGGGGGAAATGTGCCTTATACTCCCGTCAATCTTAGGGATCAGAAAAGAGCGCTAAGCGCCATTGAAAAGTATGTCTTTGCACCCAATGCCTTTGCTGCTCCAGGTAATATTTATAATTCTTTAGCAAAACAGCGCCGTGGTTTTGATTTTTTCAGTGGTCCTGAAGATCCCAAAATTCACGATCGCATTTTAGGGTATCAGACACGTGTTTTATCGCACTTAATGCATCCGAACACATTACAACGCATTATGGATTCGGAATTATATGGAAATCAATATCGATTGGATGTATTCATGACCGATTTAAATGATGCCATTTTTAAAGAAGACATCAAGGGAAATATCAATACATTCCGTCAAAATTTACAAGCCGTTTATGTTGAACGCTTAATTGAAATGGTTGCTGGAAAATCAAATTCAAGATTTAAAATTCCCGCAAAATCTTTAGCGCTCTATAACTTGAATAAAATTGCAAAACTCACCAAAAATCCCAAAGGAGATATTGCTAGTATTGCGCACAAAGATCATTTAAATACGTTAATTACTAATGCTCTAAAAGAAATTAAATAGTGGGCTAAATCTCTTTGTTGATTAAACTAAAGCCTCCTTTTTTTATTCTAATGGCTTAGGGCAGAAATTGGTTTTTACCCTGTTCCTTTAATCTTGTTTGGATTCATGCGGAATAGATCTTTAAAATACGTTTAATGTCTATATCATTACCCATAAAGCTTGTTTAACGACTTCCACAACCTTACCCTGACAAAAGAACTGATCGTTAACTGTTGATCTCCGCTTTTACTTGCTTAAAACTCTGATAATTGCAAACCATTAATAAAGTAAATTGGCATATAGGCAAGCTGCTTGTTGTTGTCTCCTATTTTCCCACAGAAACAAAGAATACCTGTTATTCGCTGTTAGAATTATGCAGGAAAGGGATTGAGCTCGTTGCCTTATTGAGCTCGAACCAAAGGCACTGCAAAAACATAGGTTCACTATATTATTGCCTTTTTGTTTAACTTACTTAAGTTACTGATTTACAATTATTTATCTTTCAAAAAGGTTAAATGCCATAACGTTTATAAATTAGAGTAAAAAAATATGTATTTTTGCCCGCTAGCTCACAAACTATTTTATTACCATAAACATAATGAAGTTTAGAATCAAACTCACTTATATATTTTTGTTCTCACAATTTATCCTTTTCGGACAAGACCTCAAAATTACTGGGACTGTTTTCGATGTAGAAACTAATGAACCCTTACCAGGAGCTACTATTTTTGTTGAGGGAACAAATGTGGGTACAACCTCTGATTTTGATGGAAATTATAGCCTAGCAGTTAGTGTAGGGGCATCTCTCGCCTTTAGTTACACTGGATATAAAACCGAATTACGCTTGATCAATGAAGCAGACACTTTCAATGTCGGACTTAGCTCCAACAATGAATTAGACGAAATTGTTGTCGTTGGATACGGCTCTCAAAAAAGAAGCAATATTGTTGGATCTGTGGTTACCGTTAATGTTGACAAAGCAACCCAAAATCCAACTACAAATGTTTCAGAACTCCTTAGAGGGAGAGCTGCAGGAGTTCAAGTCAACCTCGGAGATGCTCGGCCTGGAGGAAATTCCAACATTGTGATTCGTGGGAATGTCTCTGTAGCAGGAGGTAATAACCCTTTGATTATTGTTGATGGTTTACCCTATGACAGTTTAAACGACATTGCTCC
>JAURBX010000041.1 GCA_030828745.1 Flavobacteriaceae bacterium
GTTGCTGGAAAATCAAATTCAAGATTTAAAATTCCCGCAAAATCTTTAGCGCTCTATAACTTGAATAAAATTGCAAAACTCACCAAAAATCCCAAAGGAGATATTGCTAGTATTGCGCATAAAGATCATTTAAATACATTAATTACTAATGCGCTAAAAGAAATTAAATAGTGGGCTAAATCTCTTTGTTGATTAAACTAAAGCCTCCTTTTTTTATTCTAATGGCTTAGGGCAGAAATTGGTTTTTTACCCTGTTCCTTTAATCTTGTTTGGAGTAAGCGTTTTATCATATTCCTAAGCATAAGCCTTTCAGGGTAATCCTAGATGACATCGCCTTACCAGTGGTTTGAATCGCATTGGCGTTAATTCTAAATGGAGTTTTAACAAGTATGGATGTTTTTGCAGGAGTTCTATCCTGACTATAAGAAGGTCTCTCCATGTTAAAGACAATACAATAAACCCCTGTCATAATCTACAACTGTATTTATTTTGAGGAATTAGACACCCTTTTGTTGTTTCTCTACAAACTTTATTTTTTGTTTGATGTCTTGAAACGGTTGCTCAATAAACATATACATTAAAGTGGATGCCAATAAAATTGCTAAAAGTGATATCAAACCATTCCCTAAAAAAATTTGTGTTTCCGACAATCTCCCCAGAGCAAATTCATTGAATTGTGGAAAAAGCCAAAACATAAACATTTCATGAAAAAGATAGGCAGAATAAGAAATTTGTGAAATCGGATAGAAAAACTTCATGGATAAAAAGCTGTTCATGGGCTTTACAATTTTTGAATCTAAATACAAACAGCAAAAAATAATGAATAGCACTGCATATGAAAAAATTTCACGGTGAAGAATTTCATAGGTTCTTGGAATACTATTGGGAAGACCGTCAAAAATTGAATTTTGAAGATTAGTCCATTGTCCCAATGAAACAAACGAAATAATGATAAAAACAACAAAACTTAAACAAAAAAGGATGCTCGCTAGATTCTGCTGTTCATTAAAAAACGCTTTTATTCTTTCTGGATAGTATACATTTATATAGGCTCCAATAACCCCACAAAGTAATCCGCCATATCTTAAATGGGTAAGCATGTAGTATTCCCAAAACCAATTCTCCCAATCTTCATCTAAAAAAGACGATTTGAATGGAACCTGAAAATCATGAATATTAACAGAATAATGATAGGTTAAAGCAATTGTTATAAAGGTTAGTAGGCCAAATAGAATGGCTTTTCTTTTAAAAAATGGAAAGATAAACGCGATTAAAAAAGGAATAACAATATAAAATTGTTCTTCAATGGCAAGGGACCATGTCCAACCCATATAGGATCCTCTGACGTAATTATTTATGTACAATAAATTGCTCCATGCTGATTTCCAATTATCTCCTTCAATGAAATAAAGTCCTATAAGCATTGAAAATACATAGACCGGAAGCAGCCGCAATATCCGTCTCACATAAAACTTTTTAAAATTAAGTTGATTTGTTCTTTTGAATTCTTTAAAAAGTATGGTTCCGATCAAAAAACCGCTAATAACAAAAAAGAGGTCAACACCTAAATCTCCTTTGGAAATCCAAATCAAAAAAGGGTTCTCTAGTACTTTTTCTCCCACTTCAGTAAAGTCGTTATACTGAAATAACCAAGCATGAAAAATAATTACCCAAAGAACAGCAATGTCTCGAATTCCATCAATGGGTTTATAGTTTTGTGAGGGTCTTGAAAATAACCTCGCAAAATAAGTTGCCGTTATTTTTTCATTTTTAATTGGTTTATGGTAAATAATTCGCCGAATATAAATAGATTAAATAATATATCAAATGCAATCAGTCCATTTCATTGGAAAACTATTTACTGAACGCCAGCCAATGTCTTTGATCTAGATGATCCTAAGACTTTTTTTATATTCGTACTACAACATTAATTTTTTTATGAAAAAGATTTTTTATGCTTTTTTCATATCCTTTTTATCCTTTTCATGCAATCCAAATGAAGATGTCATAAATCAAAAAATCAGGGTATGTTCAGGAGACTATTCCACTGTTGGAATATTAGTTGACATAAATGAAGCGGTTTATAATGAGGATGAGTCTGTAAAAGCTTTAAGCAAGTATTCCTGGTCTTCAGATGATTTTAGCCGAATTTTAAATGGGAATAGCATTCCGAATCATGAAGTAGGAACGTTCCCAAATCCTGATAATCCAAATACAATACGTGAACAAAGTGTGAGCAAAAGATTCACCTTATGCCCAACCCTCATTAGTGAAACTGGATTAGAGGGTTACCCATTGGTAAAAAAAACCCCTCTACTTGGGAGGGGTTCCTTCGTTTAAGTCTGCTGATTAAAAGTCCATAACTCGGACTGACATTACCGTATTTACTACTTTCCTAATGCCTGAAACTTTGGCTGAAAATTCAGCAAATAAGGGGTCATTTAACATTTTCTTTGCGTTAGAAAGTGCTGTTTTTATATCGGGAGAACCGATCCATACGAAATGAGAAAAGTCTGCATTTTTCCCAACGATAGGAAACGCTAGACCGTAGGAATTTTTTTCATACCCTAACTTTTTTGCCATCTTTTGCGAAAATTTTTTAAATTCTTTAAGATATAAAGATGGATTGGTTACCTCCATTTGATAAAGCATAAAAACATTGTCATTTGCCCAATCTTGTCCGTTATACCAAATTGGAGTATTAATTGATTGTGATACTTCAATTGAATATTCAGGTAATCTTTCATCTAATAATAATCTTGCATCCATGGATTGACCATAAGACATAAACGCATTTTCAAAGGCTTCCTCTGTTGGAAAACAGAATTGAATGGAATGAGTAGATTCAGTAGATCCATTTGGAAGATAAGCAAATAAGGACTTTGTCCCTTGGAGATTTTTTGCCCACTCAGTATTCATTGCAGCGGTTATGGTTGACACAACCATTTCTGGATTTTCAGCTTTAAAATCAAAAAACACACAATACTGCGCTTCTAATGAAATTGTACTGAAAACTAATAATGCTAAAAAATAATTTTTCATTTTAATTGGTTTATGGTTAATATTAGTTCTAAGATAAAGAAAATATTATTTATCAAATCCCAACCCCTGGTTCAAATAGAAAAGCCCTTGTTTATATGCCTTCCCTCTGTTTGGATTCATGCGGAATAGAACTTTTAAAATACGTTTATTGTCTACGTGATTACCCATAAAGCGTGTTTAGCGACTTCCACAACCTTACCCTGACAAAAGAACTGATAGTTTCCTGCTGATCTCCGCTTTTCCATGCTTATCTCCCTGATAATTGTAATCCATTAATAACGCCAATTAGCATATGGGCAAGCTGCTTGTTATTGTCTCCTCCTTTCTCACAGAGACAAAGAATGCCTGCTCTTCCTTGTCAAAATTGTGAGGGGAAGCGGTTGAGCTCGAACCAAAGACCCTGCAAAAACACACGTTTGCTGTGTTTTTTCCTTTTTGTTCAACTTGGTTATATTGCTGATTTACAGATATTTAACTTTTAAAAATGTTAATTACCCTAACATTTATGACTTAGATAAAAAAAAATATGTATACTTGCCCGCCAGCTCACAAATTATATTATCACAACATACATAATGACGTTTAGAATCAAACTCACTTATATATTCTTATTCTCACAATTTATTCTTTTAGGACAGGACCTCAAAATTACTGGGAATGTTTTCGATGCAGAAACTAATGAACCCCTACCAGGAGCTACTATTTTTGTTGAGGGAACAAATGTGGGTACAACCTCTGATTTTGATGGAAATTATAGCCTGGAGGTTAGCGTAGGGGCATCTCTCTCCTTTAGTTATACTGGATATAAAACCGAATTACGCTTGATTAATGAAGCAAACACTTTCAATGTCGGACTTAGCTCCAACAATGAATTAGACGAAATTGTTGTCGTTGGATACGGCTCTCAAAAAAGAAGCAATATTGTTGGATCTGTGGTTACAGTTAATGTTGACAAAGCAACCCAAAATCCAACTACAAATGTTTCAGAACTTCTTAGAGGGAGAGCTGCAGGAGTTCAAGTCAACCTTGGAGATGCTCGGCCTGGAGGAAATTCCAACATTGTAATTCGTGGGAATGTCTCTGTAGCAGGAGGTAATAACCCTTTGATTATTGTTGATGGTTTACCCTATGACAGTTTAAACGACATTGCTCCAGAAGATATCTCTAATATTGAAATTCTTAAAGATGCTGCTTCAACCTCAATTTACGGAGCAAGAGCATCAAACGGGGTCATTTTAGTTACCACCAAAAAAGCGAGAGAAGGGTATACCTCTTTTAATTACTCTGGTTATCTGACAACACAAACCTTGACAAGAAATTTTGATCTGTACAACGGACAAGAATATTTTGATTTTAAAACAGATGCCTGGAAAGCGCGTTTGGGTGTAGACAATCCCCCTTTGAAATTTGTTTGGAATGAATACGAATTGGACTTAATTTACAATGACAACATTGTGGACTGGGAAGACTTAGCGCTAAATGATGCTTTACTTAGTAGTCACTCTTTAAGCTATTCTTCAGGTACTTCAAACTCTAGTGTTTACTCCAGCTTGAATTATTTTACCCAAGATGGAATCATCCCAAATTCTGGCTTTGATCGACTTCAATTTAAATTAAATTACAGCCACCAAATCACTGAAAAATTTAGTCTGGATGGAATAATCAATATTCAAAATGCAAATCAAAGTAGAGAAACAGGAGGTCTTTTTCTTGCCAATATTAGCCCGATTGCAAAGCCTTTCGATGATGAAGGCAATTTGGTCAAATATTATTTTGGTTCAGAAAATGCTACTGCCATTAACCCTCTTTGGGACCAAAGAGAATCTACAGACGAAACGGAAACAAACCTAACCGACATCAGTCTAAGATTTAATTATACTATTTTACCGCAGCTAACATATTCCCTCAAAACCTTTTACAGAAACAGAAATACAGATCAAGGAACATACAGGTCTTCTTTACATTCCGCAGGAGATGAAGGAAACAATGGGATCGGTATACTAATAGACACCCAATACAAACAGTTGTTAGTTGAACATATTGTAAACTACGAAATCCTAAACAATGATCTACACAACTTAGATTTCACTGGGGTTCACTCCTATGATGAACAAAACTTTAAATACAATCAATTAGACAAATCTGATTTTGTCAATGACGCTTTAGGGTATAACGGTCTCGCATCAACCTTACTCAACAATAGCAGAGATGTTTGGAGAAGAAGGGTATTGTCTTTCATGGGTAGGGTGCGGTATTCTTTTCAAGATAAATATCTTCTCGAAATGACAACTCGAGCGGATGGTGCCTCCGTTTTTTCAGACAATAATAAATGGGGGTTTTTTCCAGCACTTTCTGCTGCATACAAGGTGGATCAAGACCTAAATATAGATCGTATCGATCAATTGAAGGTTAGAGTTAGTTATGGATCTACAGGGAATCAAGGGATTAATCCTTTAGAGTCTTTAGGTGTTGCCAACTACAACCCCTATACTTTTGGTGACCAAACGGTCAGTGGTTCTTCGGCTTCTTCTCGTTTGAGAAATCCTAATTTACAATGGGAAACCACAACGACTTTGAATGCGGGAGTAGATTTTGGCTTGTTCTCCAATCGAATCCGTGGTACTGTTGAATATTACAAGTCCAATACTAAAGACCTTCTTTTGGACCGTAAACTTGCTTCTTCATCAGGATATAATGTCACCCGCTTTAATGTTGGAGAATTACAGAATACGGGGCTAGAAGTAACTTTAAACAACTCTTTAATCCGAACCAATGATGTAAGTTTTGACCTCGGATTCATTTGGTCAAAAAATAACAATGAAATTATTGCACTAACTGGAGAAACTCAAATAAATCCACAAACAGGCGAAACCTATTTTACTGATGTGACAGATACATCCGGCAGAAGGCTTTCCATAGGGCAATCCATCAATAGTCTTTGGATGCCAGAATTTGGTGGTATTTACCAGGAGGCCGATTTTCTGGAAGGAAGTCCAATAACTCCAAGAGTAGGTGCTAAGCCTGGACATATCCGAGTAATTGATCAAAACCAAGATGGAATTTTGGATATCAATGACAACATCTTTATCAATGCTGATCCCGATTGGTATGGTTCTATAAACGCTACTCTACGGGTCAAGAATTTTGACCTTTTTATGGATTGGTATTTTGTACAAGGAGTAACCCGAGTGAATTCTATCCTTGCCAATGGAGAATACTGGAAAGCCTCCATCAACGGCCCTGTTGTTCCGTATTACACTCCAGAGGCTCCCTCAACACAGTGGCCTATGGCTAATGCAAATGCTGCTTGGTTAAAATATTTAAATTCTTTTGCCGCACAGGACGCTTCTTACCAGCGTTTGAGAACAGTAACTGTAGGGTATAACTTTGGTGATGAATTAAATCAGTTATTCCGAACTAATTCAGGAAGAATATACTTTACGGGTACAAATTTATTGACCTTTACAGATTTCTTGTCTTACTCCCCCGAACAGGATTTAAGAGCAGGGGTGTTCCCTGAAACATTAAATATGACCTTAGGAATTAAACTAACTTTTTAAAAGGATCGTCATGAAAAAAATTAAATCTTTATTTTTAATTCTTCTTATAGGTCTGGTTACCTCATGCTACCAAGATGACTTTTTAAAAGACGAATTACTGGCTAAAAACTCCGTAGAGTTTCTTTATTCTAGTCCTCAAGGAATTGGAAATGCAGTGGTGGGTCTCTATGCATTAAATCGAGAGCCTTATCAGCGCGATTGGTTTAATGGTGCTATTCCCTTGATCCTTCAAGCTAAAAGTGATATCTCTGCAGGGATTGATGGTGAAATATCACTGTTTAGTAATTGCTTTTGGGGCTGTGGTATAGACGAGGATTATGGAGCTGAATCTGCCTATGGCTATTTTTGGGGCCATAACTACAAAATCATTGATATTACAAACAATATCATTTCAGGAGGTGAATTCCTTCTCGACGAGGGCAGTAAAGATCCCTTGCTGACTAAAAATATAGCCGAGGCTAAAATGTTTAGAGCCCATGCTTATTTTACACTTTATCGATTGTTTAAAAATATATACATCAAAGCTGAGCCAACAACTCCTGATACTGCTTTTGACCGTCCAGAAAATTACTCCCCTAAAGACGCGGTTTTTAGCCTTATAAGAGAAGATTTAAATTATGCCAGTGAAAACTTATCCTATTCAACTGATGAATTTGGGAGATGGACTAAAGCTGCCGTAGATCATGTGAGAGCTAAAGTTGAAATGTGGGATAAAAACTATTCTAAAGCAGCAGAAATTGTGGACGATATTCTTACCAACAGTCCTCATTCCCTAGTAAATGTAGAACAAGTTTTTGCTGGAGATTTGCAACACAGTGAAACATTACATGCCATAAACTTTAAGAAAAATGCCGTGGGTGGTGGCGCATGGCATCAAATGAACTGGCAGACCGTAGCCAATTACGCTGCAGTTCCTGGCTTAGTTCAATCTCTTGAAAATGGTGGAAATGGGTTTGGATTTATTACCCTAAATCCATACGCTACTAATCTTTTAAAAGCAAACGCTAATGATCAACGTATAGGAAACTATTATGTGTTTGAATATCGCTACAACGATCCTCAAACATTACCTGCTGGAAAAAAGATAGGTGACCCATTAGACCAATATAAAAATGTTGCCGCAGATGATGACTTTTTTATGTTCTTTAAAAGACAGAGCCCGGGTATCATTAAGTTTTTTGATGACACCGTAGCCCCCACAGATAGAATGCATTTTAAAAACATCATGTTATACCGCTTAGCTGAGACGTATTTAATAGGAGCAGAAGCACACCTTGAAAATGGAAATACCTCTAAAGCATTAGAGTATCTTAATGCGGTTCGTCAACGTGCGGGCATCAATCCTATTTCTTCTCCCTCTATTGAAATTATTTTAGAAGAAAGAGCTAGAGAACTTGCTTTTGAAGGTCAGCGCTGGTATAGTCTAAAACGTAGAGGTATTTTATATGACTATTTAATGGATCATATGAATTCAGACTTACTCAACGAATACTATGCTAGAAATCATGTAAATCCCAAGGCCGTTTATCAGCCTTATATGGTAAATCTACCTATTCCTCAAGGCGTTCTTGATTTACTTGGTTCCAGTTACTCACAAAATGAAGGATACTACTAAAACTAAACAATTAACTAAACACAAACCACAATGAAATTCAAATATTCTATTATCTTAACTTTCTCTTTTCTTACAGTGATCACTTCCTGTGGAAAAGATGAAGTAGAAGAAAGTCCTACTATTTCAATAGTAACCCCTCCTGCGGATGATACATCCTCGGATTCGGACACAACTGCAGACTTCGTAGAAGGTGTAGACCCCAATATAAACGAAGGAACCATAACTTTTGAAGAGTCTGGTCCGAGTTTAAGTGAAGACAATTTACAAGCTAGTGATCGTGCTGAAGGAAACTGGGGCCGTTTTGGAGGTCTAAATGAACAGAACTTGAGTGTAACCTACTCTGAAAATCCAGGTTCCAGTAGTGTAAATAACTCTAGCCGTGTCCTTAAAGTCACTGAGCCTGCAGGGATAGAGTCATGGGCTGGTTTTTATTTTATGCTTGAAGAAAAAATTACTTTTCCTGCTGGACAAGAGGCGATCTCAGTTCAATTCTATTCCCCCTCAGCTGGACATGTAGTGCTTTTAAAATTAGAAGATGAGCTCTCAAATGATTCTGATGGTAAAAAATCAACTGGAGATTTATTTGCAGAAACAACAGGTACAGGTTGGGAAACTTTAGTTTTTAATATTCCCGAACTAGAAGGGCGTGATGGTGCTTATAATACCATTACAATGATCTTAGGGTATGGTGTTTCTAACAGTAGTGAAGTATCTTATTATGTTGACAATTTTGATTTCGCTACTCCAGTTGTTGTTGTTGCAGCTGCAGCTCCAACTACTGCGCCAGATGCGCCTACATATGGAGCGGATGAGGTAATCTCTATCTTTAGTGATGCTTACACTGCAATTGAAGGAATTAACTTGAATCCAAATTGGGGACAAAGTACTATCGTTACTGAAGAAATAATTGCTGAAAACACAACCCTTAAATACGAAAACTTGAATTACCAAGGGACTACGTTTGAAACCGCAATTGATGTGTCGTCAAAAACAAAATTAAACATCGACTACTTTACTGGAGATGCTTCAACACTCAAGTTCTTCTTAATTAGTCCCGATGGAGACGACGAGGATGATAATGCTGATGAAAAGGCATACGAATTAGATCTAACCAATCAAGGACAATGGAATAGAGCCATTATTGATTTGTCTCATTTCTCTGATGTTGTTGACCTTAGTCAAGTATTCCAACTGAAGGTTGAAGGTACAGGAACTGTATATTTTGATAATATATTCTTCTATGGAGGAGCGGCTGATTCAGGAGACAACTTTACGAATAAATATGGTGGATCCTTTGGGGGTGTTTCTGTAGCGGACTCTACTTTTAATTTTCCCTCTACTGCGGAAGCATGGGGCGGTTTTGCCGAGCAATCACCTTCAACGCTTTCCTTTGCTAACGGTGGAAAAATCACTTTTAATGCTGCTACAGCAGGAACAGACGTTACCCTTAATTTCAAGTTTGAGCGTTTAGGTTTTGACGCAGAAGGAAATGGTGCACAAGATACAGAGCCCAGTTTTTCAACAGAAGACATTACTGTCTCTGGCGCAACTGTAACCTCTTACACCGTTTCAATTCCAGCTCAAGACGCTGAAAATACGTATGCTTCACACCTAATGTATCTTGTAACTCAAGATGCAGAAGTGACGCTTACTGATATTATTTTGACTTCATACCACGAGGCACAATAACTATTGGAATAGACGCTTACTGAAAACAAAAAAATCCCACTTCGGTGGGATTTTTTTTTACTAATCGTAAACGTTAATTCAGAAAGAATTGCTAGCCCATAAAGCTAGATCGTTTTATATAGATCTCTTTGATTTGGGTTGCCTTTTTGGGTAAAAAAAAACCCTCCACAAAGGAGGGCTTTAAGTTTAAATAAAATCGTTACTCTTTCGAAGTACCCGCTTTATTATACTTATTGTTATAATGTCTTAATCTTTGAACTAGGAAGTTTCTTGTATCAATAACTTCGCCTCTATTTTGGAAAAATTTCTGTGCTGATTTTGCGTTTCCTAACAATGCTTCTCGCATTTGCTCTAATTCAAACCAACTTTCCGCATTGATTGTTACAGCGTGAGTCGCCCCATTGGGACCTGCAATTGTAAATTCAGAAACATTAATCCAACGGTCTTTTATTACTTTTTTATTTTCATCTAGCCACGTTTTAAACGCCTTTAAGAAGGCTTGAGGATCACCGATTTTTGCTTCATAGACTTGAGCAAACTTGTATTGTTTATTTCCACCTCCTTGATAAAAAAGTCCTTTTGAAGCATAGTTAGGACCCCATTCCTCTACTTGATCGCCCATGCCTCTCCAAAAAGAACTCCCTTCGTGCTCTTCCCTTTCACTTGCAACACCCCAATCATTCATGTTACCGTAGCTAACTCTTCTCATATTATATTTCCCCTCAGACACTCGTATTCTTTGAACCACTACGCCACTGCCTTCTTTGAATGTTACGGTTCCATAGTGGTCGTCGTGTAAATCTAAATATGCACTCCAATTAGAGGGCATTACCCTTTGTTCGCTTGTAATTACAATATTTTGTGAGTACGTATATACGGATACAAGAAACGATACTAAAAAAATTACTTTTTTCATTTGAATTGATTTATGATTAATAATTCTATAAAGTAAAAGGATGGGTGTACATTTCCAAATAGTGTCCTCATTTTATCCAATAACTACTCTCTTAAAAAAAAGGTAATCTTCGGTTACTTCAATAGCAGAAAGAAATTATTATATCCAGGATAAAATAAAAACCCTCCACAAAGGAGGGTTTTATAAGGTTTATTGTTTTCTTCTTAGGATCTCTAATTCATAATCTTTAACGTCTTCAAAGGGACCTCTTTCTTGAATAAGTTGAAGAAACTTATTTGAATTCTCGAGTTTATCGTAAAGCATTAAATGATCATTTCTGTCTTTCCCTGTTACAACAACCCAATGAGTAGCTCCGTTGGGTTTTCCAATATCATATGTCCCAAAACCGGCAACTCTTCCTTCAAAATCTTTTTTAAATGCTTTTAAAATGCTTTCATGCCCTGCTTTAAATTGATTTTGATCTTGAACTTTGATATCCCAAATATGTACAGTAGGGTTTTTTTCAGTATCGCCCTCTTGCCAGCTCAAAATTCTTCCTGAATATCCTGAACCCCACTCTTCTATGTAGTTGTTCATTTTTGACCAGAAAGCTTCATTTTTATCTGGATTTATTGATCCTTCTTCAACAAGGTCTACCCCTAAAGTACTCATAAATACGAGTCTATGTGTCATACCATTGGTTCTTCCATTCCAGAACCTTTCTAAAACAACACCCCCTTGATTCATTTGAACATCTTCAAATACTTTGTCAAATGCTTCTGCAACTTCATTTTGGGTGTAATCCTTTACTTTTACTTCAATAGCAGTAAAAGCCATTGTTTGGGCTGTTAAAGAAATCGTAGCACAAAACGCTACTAATGAGAATAATTTTTTCATTTTGATTGATTTATGGTTAATAATACCCCTAAAGTAAAGGGTTAAAATTAAATTTCCAAAAATGAACCCAATATTTACTCCCAATGAACCCTCCAATAATAACAAGTAAATTCTGGGTTTGGATAATATTGCCAATCGATTTCAGTGGTATCCATTGAAATAAAGAAAAACTTCTGTTAAAAGGGTCTCCTGTTGTCAAAAAAGAGGGCAGTCAATTTTATGCCTTTTATTAACTCATAGGATCATATTATTTTGTTTAAATTAGTGGATCTATCAGCTGTTAAAAAGTAAAACAAATGCTTAAAACATTAAAAATAATTGGAATTCTTGTCATTGTATTAATAGGAATTTTGATTCGAAATACCTTGACTTTAAATTCAAAGCAAGTGGCTTCAGCACCCCTTGAAACCATAACGTTTCCAGATGATATTTTTGAAAACTTATCTGAGGCCATACAGTATCCAACAATTTCTTACAGTGAAGAATCTATTCCAGATTCTACTGCTTTTCGTGGTTTTCATAGATTTCTATCTGAAACTTTTCCTTTGGTACATTCTAGACTTGTTTTAGAAAAGATCAATGAATATAGCTTACTGTTCACTTGGAAGGGATCAGATTCTTCAAAAAAACCCGTTATTTTAATGTCCCATCAAGATGTTGTACCCGTAGATCAACCCACGCTTTCAGATTGGGAGGCAATGCCTTTTGAGGGTAAAATATCATCCGAACATATTATTGGTCGGGGAACACTGGACGATAAAAGTACTTTAATCGGGCTTTTAGAAGCTGTAGAAAAATTACTTGAAGAATCATACGAACCAACACGAACCCTTTACCTGGCCTTTGGTCATGATGAAGAAGTTGGAGGATCCCATGGTGCTGCTGCGATAGCCAAATATCTTAAATCAAAAGGAGTGACTGCTGCTATGACGATAGATGAAGGTGGGTTTCTCGCTGAAGATTTAGTTCCAGGAATATCAAGCCCAATTGCCATGGTTAATATTTCCGAAAAAGGCTTTGCTTCTTTTAGGCTTGTCGTTGAAACTAATGGAGGGCATAGTTCAGCGCCACCCAAAGAAAATACCATTGGCATTTTA
Source organism: Flavobacteriaceae bacterium (assembly GCA_030828745.1). Classification (GTDB taxonomy): domain Bacteria; phylum Bacteroidota; class Bacteroidia; order Flavobacteriales; family Flavobacteriaceae; genus MS024-2A. The sequence continues at coordinate 12,796 of JAURBX010000041.1, forward strand.
GCACAGGCTATTGTCGATCTTGAAGCGAATCAGCGGCCCTACAAAATCGTTGAGCCCATTAATCATCAAATAGAATACATGGGTGCGGAACTCCCTTTTCTCAAAAAAATAGCCTTTGCAAATCCTTGGTTATTTAAAAAATCTATTCTTCAAGCTTTAAATGCACATACTACTACTGCCCCAACGATCATTGAGGGAGGAATAAAAAATAATGTCATCCCAACCGTTGCAGAAGCAACAATCAATTTTAGAATTCTTCCTGGAGAAACCATTGACGAGGTAAAAGAGCATATTATAAATACTGTTTCAGAAAAAGTAAAGGTTGAGGCTGTTGGCTTTTTAACGAATCCTTCTCCTGTATCAAACATCGATTCTGAAAGTTTTAAAACCTTGGAACAGTTGATCCGCGATCTATATCCCAACAGTATTGTTGTTCCTGGATTGGTTGGAGGCGGTACAGATGCTCGCTACTTTTATGATATTTCAGATGATGTTTATCGTTTTTATCCCATACGTATTGGACCGGAAAGCATGAAACAATTTCATGGTATAGACGAAAAAATAACCAAAGAGAATTATAAGGAAATCATCTTGTTTTCATATCATTTAATTAAACGTATCAATTCCTGATTCGTAAATGTTATCCAGCCATATACATCAGGGAAATATAGTTCCATACACTCATGCTGCTCATCAATAAATACTGCCTCTATTAAACGTTCTTTCTCTCCTTCACATGAAAAAATATAGGATTGCTTTTTTTGAGAAACTTTTTTATTATTAAGGGGGCGATTGCTCCAGCTTAGAATGCACGTTTTAAAAGAAATCATTCTTTGAATACAAAATTCAGATTTCGCTCCTTTTTCAAGAATCGATTCACTTTCAATATCGATTACTCCAGTACCATCCGCTTTTATCTTCATCGTAAAAAAATTAGATATAAAAGGAGTGTTTTTTTGACCTGTCCAGGATCCGATTAATGGGTCTTGTGAATCAACTTCATTTGACAAACAGGCAGATACGATAAACAGTACTAAAAAGAAAACTAGTTTTCTCATATTTTGTTAAGGGCATGTCCCCCATTTTGGAATATTCAACTCTTTTAACCCAGAATTCAAAGAAAATCCTTGCGGTATTGTGGCTATCCTTTTTACACACCAGCTTTTCAAATCTTGATTGAAATTAATCGCATCAGTAAACATCGCTTGCATATTCTGTACCATGGAAGTATCCCAGCGTCCTATATCTTGATTGAATGCAGTTGCTGCATAAAACATATATTGCATCGCAGTCACATTTGATGTATCCCAGCTTCCTATATCTTGATTGAATGCAGTTGCACCACCAAACATCCCTGA
>JAURBX010000108.1 GCA_030828745.1 Flavobacteriaceae bacterium
AAACAAGCTACTAATGAAGTAAGTGAAGACTTGCCTTTGTTTGTGTGATTTAAAAGCTTAGTTTATTCTATATTTGAAAATCTTAGAACCATCGCTATGAAAAATTTCCTTTTTGCTTTATTATTAGTTCCAATGATTTCTTTTGGACAAAATGATTTAAAAACATCAAGAGATATAAAATACTATGGTAAGAATTTTTTTAGCCTTGAAGGCACCTTAATTCCAGATTCTCTCAAACAAAATCGTTATGACAGATTACCCATTTCGTATAAAGAAATTGTCAGAAAACCTGTATGGGATTTGTCAAAATCATCAGCTGGAATGTCTATTCGTTTTATTTCTAATTCAAAGATTATAAGTGTTAAGTGGACAATTTTAAATGATTTAAAAATGAACCATATGGCTGAAACGGGGATTAAAGGTGTTGATTTATATTTCAAGAATAAAGACAACTGGCAATATCTTAATACGGGCCGTCCAGACGGTATTAAAAATGAGTCTACTCTAATAGATAATATGTCAGAAGAGATGCGGGAGTTTAAAATATTTCTACCTCTATATGATGGGGTTCTAAATATTGAAGTTGGTATTGATTCAAATAGTGTAATTAAAAAACCTTTAAAGAATAATAAAAAACCAATAATTTTTTATGGCACCAGTATAACTCAAGGCGGTTGTGCATCACGACCAGGAATGGCACATACCAACATTATATCCAGAAAGTTAGACCGTGATTGTATAAATTTTGGATTTAGCGGAAATGGAAGAATGGAACAGCCAATTGCAAAATTAATATCGGAATCAAAACCTCTATTCTATGTCATAGAATGTATGCCGAATATGATTAATGCAGAAAATATAACCAACAAAACAATTCCTTTGGTAGACACTATAAGAGAAAGTAATACTGAAGCTCCAATTATTTTGGTTGATTATTTTATTCCCACAACTTCAGTTTTGGATAAAAAAACAGAGAATGAGATAAGAGGAATGAATTTAGCTTTAAAAACCGAATATGAAAAAATGATTTCAAATGGTTATAATAATATTCTTTACGTTAAAAGTGAAAATGCAATAGGAGATGACAATGAGGGTACAGTTGATGGAGTACATTTTACAGATTTAGGATTTATAAGATATGCGGATTTTTTAATAGATAATTTTGTTGAATTTGGACTTATAGATATCAAATAATGACACAAAACTACTCATTAACTTTAGTGGCGTTTTCTTTCAAACCGCAGGCATATCCTCTTCAGTAAGTTCTGGGATTTGTTTATATTAGATAATTATTAACCATAAATCAATTAAAATGAAAAAAGTATATTATTTAATTCCTTTATTTCTTGTTTCTGTTTTTGTCTCGGCACAAACAATCGTATTTAACGTACAAGAAGTTAAAGCAAAAGATTATCTAGAATCCAAGTTGGAGGAAGCTTACGAAACATGTTGTAAGGACATAAAACCTAATAAAGGAGGGTTTGCTCTTCAAAAACTTGGGAAAGGTGCTGACGATGGCATGACTCATAGATTTTTATGGTACTGGGAAATAGGTGAAGATTTATGGGAAGGAACTGATATATGGGACAAAGCTCCTCTTTGGTTTTCTCAAACAGAAAATTATGTAGAAGAATACGGTGAGCAATACATGGGAAGAGTTCTAAGTGAACAAAAAGGAACTAATGAAGATTATAAATGGGATCATATTTGGGACATAAAAGCAAGTGACCCCAACCAATTTAAAATAGCTCATGATAAAATTCTGAAAAAATTTAAAAAACAATTTGAAGGTCGCTGGGCAGCTTTCGGGACTTATGATATAAATCACCCTAATGGTGCAACTCACTGGGTGGGTGTATCAGGCAAAGATGATCACGAACATGTAATGCTTTTAGACGAATTACAAAAGCAAAGTGAGTTTATAAAACTTTTAGGCGAAAGAGGAAAGGTTGAAAATGTTAGAGACTACATGGTTTTATCCTTAAAGACTTATTAACCATAAAAAATTATATAATAAAAGCTCTTCACTTCAGTGAGGAGTTTTTTCTTTTACACCAATGGATACAATCCAAATCCCTCCTAATACATTGATATAATTGCCATAAACAGAAATTCCTTTGTAGTGGTTTTAGGGGGGGGGTGTTGTTTAGGGAAAGTTTGTAACGTGGTGGGTCTTAGCTTTCATAAAGAAAAGAAAAATGAACTCAGGAATTGCGATGATCTTAGGAACATACTTGGGGTACTCAAAGCAAAACAAACCAACTTCGTTAAGTAACCAAATACATTAAAAAGGGTGCTTGTTTGACCCGCCTCAATTATCATTTATTTTCTTTATATTTAAATAACATATTATTCACTTATATTATTAAAATTAAATTTCCCTAAAATGGCATTTTTCCCATTCCAAGACCAAACTGAAACTTCATTACTCAATCAATTGGCAGAGAACCTCAAAGGCAACGATAAAAAAGGGGTGCATCTCTTGGAAATCAAACACCTATCAGAAGCACCCGAGCAAGCAAAAACCTTTGTAAATGCCTGTAAAAACAATAATTTAGAACTCTTAGTTTGGATTGCCCCCGCTTTGCAAAATAACGAAGCTATCTCTCAAGCTGAAACCATTTTAGAAAAAAGTGACGTGGCTGTTGCCAAACTTTATTATCCTCCCCTACTTGAGTTTTTATCCTTTCACGAACAGTCCATAAAAACAGAGCGCATGTTTGCCTTTCCTTTTGAAAAACTCAATTGGAGTTCTTTGAAAGCTATTGAGGAGGCTCTTCAAAAAGTGAAAGCTGGAGACACCCTTAGATTATCTGGAGAGGTACTTTCGCTAAAAACCATTACTGAGGCTCTTCTAAAGGGTATAGAAAAGGCCAAGGATAGCGATGTCTTTTTGTGGAATCAGTTTCAAAAGATGGATCAAAATCAAGACGGTACCTTAACAGTTGATGAAATTTATATGCTTCTCTCTCAAATGGGCTTTTCTAAAACCGAGGTAGAATCTTTGGTTGCTGCTTCAGATGAAAACAAAGACGGTGTGCTTACCTTTGAGGAATTTCAAGCCAACCTCCAACAAGACATTCAAAAAATGTTGGAAAAAGTTAATACACAGCTTGTCTATAGCCTAATTGAAAAAGAACGCTATCAAGAGTTTTTAATAGTTGACAATCAATTTGACCCCCAAACAGCCTCTGAAATTCTGCATTGGATGGAAGAAGTTGCAGTCTCAGCAGCCCATCAAGAGGAACAAGAAAAAACTGCCTTAACGGAATGGATGAATGCAAATGCACTTCCTTTTTTAGGTGTGGAAGTACTTCCCGGCAAAGGGCTTTTTACCAATAGAAAAACTTTTTCTGAGGGACAATCGATTGAGTCCACCCAATTGATCTATGCAAACGGTCAACAACTTTTTATTGACCGAGGAAAGGAATCGGTCAAAGTCTATTTTGAAAACAAACTTTCTTCAACAACTCAAAATGTTATTAAGGGTAAAGGTGATGCTTTTAATTATCACTTGACGATCAAGAACGATTTGCTTCGAGCAATTGAAGTTGAGGGAAAATGGCCTGAATTACCCGCAGCAATGGAAAAAATCCTTTTCCAAACACCACTAAAACCCTGGCAACAGTCTATCTTAAAAGAAATGGGAAGCTTCACGCTAGAGGACCCAGCCACTAATGCCCCCGAACGGGTAGTATGCAATTGTATGAGTTTGTGTCAAAAAGATTTTCACCCCTATATAAAAGCGGGAATAAAAGAACTGGTCACTTTAATTGAAAAAACAAATGCCACTACCGTTTGCGGTGGATGTGAACCTTTAGTAGAAGCCCTTTGTGGTATTAGCAGTATGTCTATGGCAGTGCTTGATCAAAAAATTGAAACTGAAAATAAAGACATAAAAATCCTTGTACTAAAGCCTGTTGAAGATCAAGTGAAGCCTTTTAAGCCCGGACAACATATTGTTGTTCAGGCATATTTCCAAAGTCAATGGGTAACAAGAGCTTATAGCTTAATCTCCTCTGGTAACACTTCAAAACATTATGAAATTGCTGTTAAACGAGAAGAGTTGGGAACCCTATCAAGATGGTTGAACGATCATGCCGATTCAAGTTCTATTATTCGTGTTTCTGAACCCAAAGGGGATTATCACTTGGAAGATCAACAAAAAGAAATTATTTTTTTTGCTGCCGGAATTGGTATTACACCCGCTCTATCTATGCTACGTACCCTAAGTTCTAATGATGATTCTCGTCCACTTTCATTGGATTGGTCTGCCCCTTATGAAAAGAATTTTATTCTAAAAAAAGAATTTGAAGGCTATGCTCAAAACCAACAGTTTCAAATTACCTACAGAGCAACTAAAAAAGAAGGGCGTATTACAAAAACCCTACTCGAAAAAAATTATCCTTACACCCCAGGTAAAGTAGCTTTTCTATGTGGTCCTGAAGCCTTTATGGAAAGTATTCAAATGCTTCTTAAACAAACTAATTGGCCTGACAAAGCCATAAAAATTGAACATTTTAATGCCCAGGTTGATACAGAAGGTGAACTGCTAGAAGCAGTTCCTCATGAGAAAACACATACAAAAAACTATTCTTCCAAAAAACAGGATGAAGCTATTCAGTCAGATAGTTTTTTTATTAGTCCTATTAAAGACATAAAACAAGAAGCAGTAGTCTTTCTAAATCAATTTTATGGAGAAAAAAGCCTTTCTAAAAAGGCCTTAAACCAGAGAATTGAAGAAGCATTAAACACTATAGAAACTTCAGGCTCCTATGCACATACGCTAGACGAGCTAATCTTTGCCTCTCGGGTAGCTTGGAGAAACAGTACTCGTTGTGTGGGGCGTTATTTTTGGGGTAATATGATTGTTCGAGACTGTAGAGACATCATGGAAGAAAAAGCAGTTTTTGAAACTTTAGTAGAGCATTTGCGCTTGGGTATTAATGAAGGCAACATAAGAGCTGTAATTTCTATCTTTAGTCATCACAAGCCTTATATTCGTATCTATAATCCACTTTTATTAATGTTTGCTGGCTATACTCAAGAGGATGGGAGCATTTTAGGAGATCCCGCTACCGTGGAGCTCACAAAAATTGCCCTCGATTTAGGATGGCAACCTAAAAACGGAAAAAACCGTTTTGACCCGCTCCCTTTAATTTTGGAAATTGATGGAAATCAACCAAAATGGTTTAAATGGCCTGAAGATCTCACGCGTACTATTTCAATAGAACATCCTGAATTTAAGTGGTTTAAAGACCTTGATTTGGAATGGTTTATGGTACCTGCAGTAGCGGGTCTTGCTTTAGACGCGGGTGGCATTCAATATCGCTGTGCCCCTTCTAACGGCTTTTTTATTAGTACGGAAGTAGGTGCTCGTGATTTGGGTGATGTTTCTCGTTACAATATGCTACCTGTTATTGCAGAAAAGATGGAACTAGATATGAGCTCAGATGAAACCCATTGGAAAGATAGAGCTGTAGTAGAATTAAATCTTGCAGTACAGTGGTCATATAGAAAACACAAAATTAGAATGTTAGACCATCATACCATAGTGGACTATTTTATGAAGTTCCACGGAGAGGAACTGGATGCTGGTAGATCAGTTCATGCTGATTGGAAATGGATTGTGCCTCCTATTTCGGGATCAACAGTTGAAGCTTTTCACATGGATATGGTCAATAAAATTTTGAAACCAAACTATTTCTATCAAGAAGATGCTTGGAAAGCAAACGATTGGAGAGCACACTCAAAAGTTTAAGGATAGCCTAACTCTCTTTTTAATCTTTTTGCATGAAGGGTCAAATTCAAACCGCTTCTAAAAATCGTGAAGAAGGGCATGGATTTTAGAAAATATTTTTCCTATTGAAACAGGGGGGTGAAATTTGATTTGTAATCCATTTTCTTTATCTTAGATTTATTATTAACCATAAAACAATTTAAATGAATGTTTCAAAAAACATAAAAAAAGTTAGAGCTCATGACGCCATTTGTGGAGTATTATACCTTGCAAGTGTTGGATTAACAATTCAATTTGAAAATTTAGACTTTCTATATATCGCAATCGGTGTAGGTATTTTACAGGTGATTAGCCCTATTACAAAGTTTTGCCCGGTATATTTTACTCTTAACAAGCTGATGTCAGATACAGACCCCATGCAAAACGGAAAGTAAAAAAGGGAAAGCCCTACCCCGTTTATAACAATGGGGAGGTTTTTTTATATTATCGGCATATCCACTTTTAAGAGTTCTGGGATTTTTAATGCTTATGAATCTTTTAATAGATAGGGTATGATTAATCGTAAATCAATTAAAATGAAAAAAATATTATTCTTATTACTACTAAGCAAATTCCTGCTTTCATGTAACCAAAAAAATCAAAGTCAAAATCAAATTGACCAAGGAATGGCGTTGTTTAACCAAAATGCAAAGCGGGTCCATGAATTATTTAATGCTTTAGAAAATGAAGATTTAAATACTGCTGCTTCTTTTTTCTCAGAAGATGTTAAATTTAATCA
>JAURBX010000143.1 GCA_030828745.1 Flavobacteriaceae bacterium
AAGAGACTTACGAGTAATCGTGATGCTAAAATTCGAATCATAACTACCAATCTTTTTTACCTCTAACAGGAACTCCTTTTACTTTTTTGGCGTTTACTTTATCTTGAACTTTCTTTTCCTGATTGTTCATCGCATCCAAAAGACTTTGAACTTGCTGAGGTGATAATTGTCCTTGTCTTGGGGGTTGTTTCTTCTCTTCAGGCTTATTTTCTCCCTCATTTGGTTTTTGATCTTTCTTCTGATCCCCCTCATTTTTAGGCTCACCTTCATCTTTGGACTCATCCCCTTCGTCTCCTTCTTTCTCTTTGTCCTGTTCGTCTTTATTTTCTTTATCTCCCTCTTCGTCTTGATCTTTTTCTTTCTCGTCTTCTTGATCCTTATCTTGTTGGTCTTTTTTATCGTCTTGTTCTTGCTCTTCTGGGGGTTTTTCCTTTTCTAAAAGCTCTTTTGCTAAGGCATAATTGTAGCGTGTTTCTTCATCGGAAGGATTGTTCCGTAGGGCATTTTTGTAAGCCTCAACTGCTTTTTGATATTCCTTTTTCTGCATGTAAACATTCCCCATATTGTGGAAGGCCCTATGTTTATCTTCTTTAGAACTTGCAAATTTTTGGGTTTGAAAAAAACGTTGAGATGCCTCATCGTATTTTTTATCTAAAAAATGAGTGTTTCCAAGATTATAAAGAGCCGTTGCTTTTTCAGGGGCAAGTGATAGTGCTTTCCTGTAGGATTTTTCTGCTTTGATATAGGCCTCTTTTTGGACGTCCTCATTTCCTTCATAGATATGATTCGTCACCTTGCCTTCTTGTGCAAAACTTGATGCAAAAGAGCAGAATAACAGACCGATTAAAAATTTACTTCTCATTTTCATTGAATAAATTCAATTTCTGAACCCATTTTGTTTTTGTTTCAAACAAAAATAAGTCGATTATTAGAAAAAGTAAAGCTGCAATTAAAAAAGGTTGAAATCGATCTTTATAGCTCACAAATTTTTTAGCTTCAAACTCTTTTTTATCCATCGCTTTGAGTTGTTCCGACACAAAATCTAATACTGCTTGGGTGTCATTTCCGTTCTGATATTGACCATCAGTAGCACTGGCTATCGCTTCCAAAATCTCTTGATTACGTTTAGTAATTACTACTTCTCCATCAAAATCTTTTTTGTACGATTCTACCACATTATTTCTTTTGATTGGAATGGGGGCTCCTGCTTCTGTCCCCACTCCAAAAGTGAAGATTTTTATCCCCATTGCCGCAGCTCTTGAGGCTGCATTTGATGCATCTTCAGAATGATCTTCCCCATCAGAAATCAAAAAGATTACCCGATTGGTTTGATCTTCATCATCAAAAAATGTTCCAGACAAATCAATTGCACTATCTAATGCTGTTCCCTGTGAAGAAAGCATATCTGTATTGAGTGCTTGTAAAAACATTTTGGCCGCACTGTAATCCGTTGTTATAGGCAATTGTGGAATTGCCTGAGCAGCATAAGCAATTATGCCCACTCGGTCACTTGCAAGTTGATTTAATATGGCCGAAACCAATCGCTTTGATTTTTCTAGTCGGTTCGGTGCAATATCTTCAGCCAACATACTTTTTGAAACATCAATCGCAAAAACGATATCCACCCCTTCTCGTTTTACTGTTTCAAGCTGCGTTCCTATCTTAGGATTCATCAAACCTAAAATCAGGGTAATCATTACCAAACTCATCATGACTATTTTAAGCCCTGGCTTAAATCTTGAACGATTGGGGCTCAGTGCCTCCAAAAGTTCAGCGCTTGCAAAGTTGGCTTGAGTTTTACGTTTCCAACGAAGCACAAGAAAATACGCCAGCCAAAATACGGGGAGTATTGCTAGAAAGTATATGTATTCGTAAGCGTCTATCTGATACATCTTAAATAAAACTTTTAAATACGGTGTTTCTTCCAATCCATTCTAAAGCAATGAATACCATCGCAAGTAAAACCAAGAAACGATATTTTTCTTCGTAATTGTAATACTTGAATTCTTCTACCTCTGTTTTTTCGAGCTTGTTGATCTCTGCATAAATTTCTTCCAACTTTTTGTTATCTGTGGCTCTAAAATAGATTCCACCTGTTGCTTTCGCAATTTCTTGAAGTAAGGCTTCATCAATCTCAACTTTTGTGAGCGCATATTGAAAACTGCCATTGGGTAAAATTCCTACAGGTGCCCGAGCTGTTCCATTACTTCCCAGTCCAATGGTATATGTTTTTATTCCAAATTCCACTGCAAGTTCTGTTGCAATTTTAGGATCTATAAAACCTGAATTATTTACTCCATCGGTCAACAATATAATCACTTTACTTTTTGCTCTACTATCTTTTAAACGGTTCACTGAAGTTGCCAAACCCATTCCTATGGCAGTTCCATCTTCTATTAACCCTTGATAAGAAATTTCTCTCAAGGCTCCTTTCACAATTCCTTTATCACTGGTAATCGGAGTCTTAGTATAGCTTTCTCCAGCGTAAACTACTAATCCAATCCGGTCTGACAAACGATCATCCACGAAAGCAGAAGCTACTCGTTTTAGTGCACTCAATCGATCGGGTTTCAAATCTTGTGCCAACATACTTGAAGAAACATCTATCGCCATCACAATATCTATTCCTTTATTTGTTTTTGTTCGTGTAGAGATGTCAACCGTTTGTGGACGTGCAATCGCCAAAATAATCAATCCCAAAGCGAATATTCTAAAAACAAAAAGTAGCGGTCTGACCAAAGACCAAAAAGAAGAATGATCTCGAAAACTTGAAAGGCTTGGCATTTTAAGTTCTGCTTGAGCCTTTCGCCAAGTTACTATATGCCAAAAAATCACTCCTGGTAAGAGCAGTAATAACCAGAGGTAATCAGGGTTTGCAAAATAGATTCCTTCAAACATTTTTTAAAGTTCTTTTATCAATTCTAAACTATTAATGATCCGTTGTTCTATTTCAGAAGCATACCGATCATCCTTTTCATACATCATGGTGAGTATGATGGTGCCTTCTTCAAAGGTGAAAAGCAAGGCATTAAAATTACAACGAACTCTTTGGTCCTCTCCTTTTTTAGGATAGTCTAAAGTCCCATAAATTTTTGCTACGGGGGTGCCTGAAGGAAGGGTTAGTTCATCGTTTTTCATCAAAATATTAACAGCTCCACTGGATTCAAAATCTGAAATTATAGAGGATACCAATGCTTGTGCTTTTTCTGCTTCTATTTGTTGTGGGTCTGTATTTGGCTCTTCTTTCTTGGGGTCTAATTTTGGGAAATCAAACTTTAAATCAATATAATAAGGACTCTCTAAAGTTCCCAAACTAAATTGTTGAATCAGACTTTGTTCCTTTGGAATTCGTTCCAAAACCTCTGGTGTTTCAATTTTTAATGGGGGTGTTCCGTATTGACTAGTTACCCACTGACCACTATACAATCCTTTAGTGGGATACCTCAAAAGTGTATCTCTTACAGGATAAAAACCATACACAAGCATAGAAATCACTAAAGCCATAACTGCTAAAAGACCCGTGCCAGAAAGACCCCATATCCACTGTTCCTTTCTTCGTTTTTTAGCTAAATATTCTTTGTAAGCTTCCTTTTCTTTCAGCTCTTCTTCAGTCGGTTCGGGCAGTGCTTCTTTGGTTTCCAAAACAACATGCGCTACTGTTCTTCTGTCTTCATTAGCAATTCTATATTCTGGCATAGATTTAGCAAATTTTACCAAATCGGCAGTCTTTAGTACTTCTTTTAAACTTTTCAATGTCGCACGATCCAAATCTAAGGTTCCCGCATCTTTCCGCAGCTCAAGTTTTATGAGTAACTCTTCGGAGGTACTCTCTAAGGCATCTATTTTTGCTTCCTCCTCTAAATATCGCCGAACGACATCGGTTAAGCGTGAATAATATAATTTATATTCATCTTGTTCTGAGGGTTGTACAGACTCTAAAGCTTTAAGCTCTTCTAGGGCTCGGTCAAAGGGGGGAAGTTCTCTTTCCCGTAATTCTTTTCGTCTTTTCTGAAAAAGATACGTGTAGGAAATTCCAATGACCAACAACGCTATAACCAATCCCCAAAGGACTCTTGAAATTAGTGTATCATAATTCTTATCCACTTGAGACAAGGGCTTAATGTCAAATAATTTCTGTTTCGTTGTATCAACGACCACAGAATTCACTCGGATAGGAATAAGGTCAGCGATTTTGGAAAAACCATCCACTTTTACCTGCTGCTGAGGAATAAAATAATTCCCAGAATCAAAATGAATTAATGCATATTTTTTCGTGTATAGAAAATGTGATTGTGTTCGAAG
>JAURBX010000104.1 GCA_030828745.1 Flavobacteriaceae bacterium
CTCGTGGGTGGTAAGGCTAACATTAACTCCTGACGTTAACACCTTGTTACTATTATATAATAATTAAACACAATGGTTGTTGTATTTTCATATAACTATTACAAAGTTAAGTGCTTGTAGAGTTTTAAGTATGGTAGTTATTAATAAGTTATTGACTTTATGAGAATAATATTATGTAATAATTAGAAAGTGCCAAATGAGTGCCAAGAAATTGATTAACTTTAAGTTCTGATTTAACTGTAAGAAAAAACCCCCACTTTCCGTGAGGGCTTATGTTTGAATGTGTAGTGTAGCGGTTAGGCTAGCTCCCCCTCTTGGACTCGAACCAAGGACCCTCTGATTAACAGTCAGATGCTCTAACCAACTGAGCTAAGGAGGAATGTTTCAATTGGTGGGCAAATATAAATGTTTTGTTGCATTCTACAAACCTTAAAAAATATTTTATTTCAATCTTTTTTTAATCAAAAAGTAAGCGGTACAAATCATTGCCGTTTGCATACAGAACCAAAGCCATCAGAAGGAAAAAACCGAACATTTGTGCATATTCCATAAACTTATCGTTTGGCTTTCTTCCAGTGATGATTTCATAGGTTAAAAACATGACATGACCTCCATCTAAAGCGGGGATGGGGAGAATATTCATAAAGGCTAAAATGATAGAAATTAAAGCGGTGCTGGCCCAAAAACCTTTCCAGTCCCAAGTGCTAGGAAACATATTTCCAATCGCTCCAAAACCGCCTAATTGGGAGGCTCCTTTTTTGGTAAATATGTATTGAAATTGAGCTACGTAATCATATAAAGTCCAATAGCCAAAGTCAAAGCCTTCAATAATACTTTCAGTTAAGCTTAATTTTTCGTTATTGAATTTAATGTTTGGATATTTTGGATAAACACCAATTGTACCCTCTTCATCAGTACTAAATTGCAAGGTTTGCTGAGCGCGTTCACGTTCTATGACCAAAGTGAGGTCTTGTATTCCTTTTCCTTTTATACGTATGCTTAAGTCATTCCAGTATTGTAATTTTTCATCATTAAGCGAAATCAAACGATCCCCAGATTGAAGTCCAATTAGTGCTGCAGGACTGTTGGGAATTATAGAATCTAAAACGGGAGGAGTTGTAGGGCTTAGGGGAATTAACTCACCACTTTCAAACATTTTTTTCCCAATCCCCTCAGGAATTTCTAGAGTGGTTAGGGTACCATTACTTCGTTTAACCGTTACTTGATTAACATCTCTTAGAAACAATAGTTTATTGATTTCAAAAACATTATCTAGGGTTTTGCCATCCACAGTTACTATTTGATCTCCAATTTCAAACCCAGCTTCTTGAGCTACTGGCGAAGGACTAAAGCCAAGGGGCAATTCCTCAGTATATAGCGTATTCTTACCCCAAACAAACAAGATCATCATGTAGATGAGGAATCCTAAAATAAGATTCACGGTCACTCCACCCAACATGATAATCAAACGCTGCCATGCGGGTTTGGAACGAAATTCCCACTCCTGAGCGGGTTGATTCATTTGCTCGGTATCCATACTTTCGTCTATCATCCCAGAGATTTTAACATAGCCTCCTAGCGGGAGCCATCCGATTCCATAGGTGGTTTCACCAATTTTCTTTTTAAATAAAGCAAATTTAACATCAAAAAAAAGGAAGAATTTTTCTACTCGAGTTTTAAAAATTCGAGCAGGGATAAAATGCCCTAGTTCATGGAGAATGATCAAAAAGGATAAACTCATCAATAACTGTATGGCTTTTACAAAAAAGGGACTCATAGCATGGTTTTAATTCCTGCAAAAGTAGCACAATAGCCCTCATTATAAAAATAGATTCCTTAGTTTTAAGATTCTTTTGGGCTTCAGATTCGAATATCGGTTTTAAATCCACTAAATTTGCACATTGAGCCGTTAGATGAATTTCTTTTTTAAAAAATATAAACTCTTTTTTTTCGTTTTCTGTGGAATTGCAGCGCTTGTTTTACTTTTATTTTACGACGCATTAAAACCCATAAAAACCCTCTCAGTTTACCAACCTGCTATGGTGAATTATGAATTGGTTGATAGCACACTACAGCATGTGAAGAAATTCCACCAAATTGACCCGTTTAAATTGACGAATCAAAACGGAGAAATCATTACCCAAAAGGAGTATGAAGATAAAATCTATATAGCTGATTTTTTCTTTACCACTTGCCCAACCATTTGCCCTAAAATGACACAAAACATGGTAAATATACAGGCACAAATTTTAGATGATCCACAGGTAAAACTCCTCTCCTTTAGTGTGACACCTAAAATTGATTCCGTAGCGCAACTTAAACGTTATGCGATCGAGAAAGGAGTGCTTGACCGCAAATGGAATTTACTAACAGGAGATAAAAAAGAAATTTATGCCTTAGCCAGAAAGTCATTTTTGGCAGTGAAAGAAGATGGCGATGGAGGAGCCTTTGATATGATCCATACTGAAAATTTTATTTTAGTCGATCCCGAAAAACGTATTCGAGGCTTCTATGACGGTACAGACCCCATTGCAATGGATGAATTGATGGAAGACATTGCAATCTTGAAACAAGAGTATCCAAATTAATTTTTTGATCATTATCATTTTTTCAGCAACTAATTTCCTTACTTTTGTTCTTTAAAATGATTCTAAATAATGATTACGCTAGATGAATTAGAGAAAGGTCAAGAAGCTGAAATCGAACAGATCGAAACAGATCAACTCCCTTTAAAGCTAATTGAAATGGGCTGTTTGCCTGGAAATTCAATTTCATTAATTCAAAAAGCACCCTTTAATGATCCTCTGTATTTAAAAATTGACGGATCGCATCTTGCCATAAGGAAAGAAACAGCACAATTTATATATGTTCGCTTGAAAAACAAAAAATGAGTACCTCTTTGAATGTTGCTTTGTTGGGAAATCCAAACACGGGAAAAACATCTGTTTTTAATCGTTTGACGGGTCTTACCCAAAAAGTAGGAAACTATCCTGGGATTACTGTTGAAAAAAAGGAGGGAGTTTGTAAACTGAATCGAACCACCAAAGCACATTTATTAGATTTACCAGGAACCTACAGTTTAAACGCCTCTTCCATGGATGAAAGCGTTGTTATTGAGCTTTTGTTGAATAAAAACAGTAAAGATTTTCCAGATGTCGCAGTAGTTGTTACGGATGTGGAAAATTTAAAACGAAACCTTTTGCTTTTCACTCAAGTGAAGGATTTAGAAATCCCAACGCTTTTGGTCATTAATATGTCTGATCAAATGAAACGGAAAGGGATTTCATTGGATATTGAGACCTTAGAAAAACATTTAGATACTAAGATTGCCTTAATTAGTACGCGTGAAAATGAAGGGATTGCGCATCTGAAAAGTTTGATTTTAAATTACCGTCAACTTTCAACAAAACACTCTATTTCCCTTACCTCCATCGATCAAGAATATTTTCAGAATTTAGAAAAAGCTTTTCCCAATCAGTCTTTATATAAACTTTGGCTCGTCATTACTCAGGATGTAAATTTTGCCAAAATTGATAGAAAAAGGGTTTCAGACGCTACCGATTTTAAAACACAATCAGAATTGTATTTAAAACGCTTACAACAAAAAGAAACGGTAAAGCGGTATCAGTTTATCAACAATATATTGAAAACAACACTAGTTATTGATCGTGAAGCTGCAACTGATTTAAGAAGCCGTTTAGATCGAGTACTTATCCATAAAATTTGGGGATATGTCATTTTTTTTGCGATTTTGACCACCATCTTCCAATCTATTTTTGATTGGAGCAGTATTCCTCAAGATTTCATCGACAGTACTTTTGCAAACCTTAGCGAACAAGCCAAAACAAAACTTCCTCAAGGTGTTTTTACCAGTCTTTTGTCGGAAGGTATCATCCCCGGTTTAGGGGGTATTGTTATTTTTATTCCTCAAATTGCCTTTTTGTTTTTATTCATCTCGGTACTCGAAGAAACGGGCTATATGAGCCGCGTAGTTTTTTTAATGGATCGAGGATTGCGACGCATCGGATTGAGTGGAAAAAGTGTAATTCCGTTGATTTCTGGAACGGCTTGTGCCATTCCAGCGGTCATGGCAACTCGAAATATAGAGAGTTGGAAGGAACGCTTGATTACGATTTTAGTAACTCCCTTTACCACCTGCTCTGCAAGATTACCTGTATATGCAATTTTAATTGCTTTAGTCATTCCTGAAGGTTCTTTTTTAGGGATGAATTATAAAGGACTTACGCTCATGGGACTTTATCTAGTGGGTTTTGGAATGGCATTATTGTCTGCTTGGATATTGACTAAGACCCTGAAAATACCCTCAAAAAGTTATTTTGTCGTTGAAATGCCTAATTACAAATTACCCCTATTAAAAAATGTAGGAATTACCGTTTGGGAGAAAACAAGAACCTTTGTGACCGAGGCTGGAAAAATCATTTTGGCAATTTCTATTTTACTTTGGATTTTAGCATCCTATGGCCCTGGAAAAGATTTTTCTAATGCTTCCGAAATTGTTCAAAATCAATATCCTGAGTTGAATGGGGAGGAATTGGAAAATAAAATAAATGCCTATCAATTGGAGCATTCTTTTATTGGAATCTTGGGAAAAGCTATAGAACCTGCCATTACTCCTTTGGGGTATGATTGGAAAATAGGAATCGCTTTAATCAGTTCTTTTGCGGCACGAGAAGTTTTTGTCGGTACGCTTGCTACCATATACAGTGTAGAAAACGATGCAGAAGAAACCATTAAAAGTCGAATGGCGTCAGAAGTTTTGCCCAATGGTCAGCCCCTGTTTAATTTAGCAAGTGGGATTTCCTTGATGTTGTTTTATGCATTTGCCATGCAGTGCATGAGTACTCTAGCCATTGTAAAAAAAGAAACCAATACATGGAAATGGCCAATGGTTCAGCTTTTTGGGATGACCTTTTTAGCTTACATTATCGCCTTTAGTACCTATCAAATTATTTCATAATGGAAACGATTCAAACTCTTTTCGTTTTTCTAGCAGGAGGTTTGGCTCTCAACTTTCTGGTTCGAAAATATTTTTTTAAAAAGAAATCTACGAAATCCTCCAATTGTTCTACCGATTGCGCTTGTCATTAAAATAGGAGTTCTTCTATGAAATATTAACTCTCACAACAGGGATAGTACAAAATGCTATATATTAGTGGAAACAAATTGAAATTAACTTTATTATGACAAACAGTAAAAGACTTTTTTATGGCAGTTGTTTTGCATTGATCACAACAGCCTTTTCTTTTAGTATTCGTGCGGGAATTTTGCCGCAATTAGCAGAAACTTTTAGCCTTAGTGGGCAACAATTAGGATTCATTAACTCAATGTGGTTTTTAGGATTTCCTATTTCCATGATTTTGGGAGGATTATTTTATCATACCATTGGTCCCAAGCGAATCATGCAATTTGCATTCGCAACCCACACTTTAGGAATTATTCTAACTATTTTTTCAGGTGGATATACGGGCCTATTAGTTTCTACCTTATTGATTGGAATTGGAAACGGGTGTACTGAAGCCGCATGTAATCCCATGATTGCAGATGCCTACGAAGGCAAGCAAATGAATACCCTTCTAAATCGTTTTCATATGTGGTTTCCCGGAGGGATCGTTTTAGGTAGTTTGGTTTCTTTATTGATGACAACGCTCGACCTTGGGTGGCAAGCACAAATTTGGATCATTATGATTCCAACCTTAATTTATGCCTATCTATTTATGAGACAAGAATTTCCAAAGCCAAAAATTGAAGGGGTAACTTCTATTGGAGAAAATTTTAAAGCGATGCTTTCTCCCATTTATATTTTTATTTTAGCCTGTATGGCATTAACGGCCATTTCAGAATTTGGACCCCAACAATGGACTTCATTGATTTTGAGTAATAGTGGAGCACATCCTATGGTAATTTTAGCCTTGATTACAGGTTTGATGGCCATCGGTCGTTATTTTGGAGGGGATATTGTCCACAGGTTTGATCAAACGGGAGTGTTATTAGGTTCAGCAATATTAACCGCAATAGGGATCTTTTTATTGAGCACGCAAACCGGAGGAATGGTTTATATCGCTGCTATATTCTTCGCATTGGGTGTTTGTTATTTTTGGCCCAATATGATAGGATTTGTTGCCGAAAAAATTCCATTGAGCGGCGCATTGGGAATGTCTATAGTAGGAGGGATGGGTATGTTCTCTTCTTCTATTTTCCAAGCCATCATTGGAGGGTGGATTGATTCTTCAACTGAAGAACAAGCTGCATTAGGCCTAACAGGAACTGATTTGGAGCTAGCGGCAGGACAGCAAACCCTGACTTACATGATTAGCTTTCCAGCCATCTTGATCATTTTATTTACAATTTTATATTTCTGGCAAAGGAATGCCAAGAAGACAGCAACAGCATAAATCTTGATATAGTTTATTAAAAAAAAGCCATCCTTGGGTGGTTTTTTTTAATTATTCATGAGGGTTTCAATTTCCTCAATTTCAATGGGAATGGATTCCATCAAATTAATAGGACCTCCTGTTTTTTGAATGACCACATCATCCTCCAAACGCACGCCAAAACCTTCCTCTGGAATATAAATTCCAGGCTCAACGGTAAAGACCATATTGGCCTCCATAGGTAAATGTAACAAGCCGTAATCGTGGGTGTCCAACCCCATATGATGGGAAGTGCCGTGCATGAAATATTTTTTATAGGCTGGTTTTTCTTGCGTTTCATTTTGAATA
>JAURBX010000125.1 GCA_030828745.1 Flavobacteriaceae bacterium
AAGCCTTGGATATGATGGAGAAGGGCCTATTTATCTTGAGAAGATATGTGAATTAAACCCGAATACTTTTGAAATTGAATGGGAATGGCTCAGTGGAGAACACTTAATTCAAGATTTTGATTCCTCTGCTTCAAATTATGGTATCATTGCTGATCACCCCCAAAAAATTGATTTGAATTATTACGAGGAAGAGAATGGAGATCTCATGCATGCCAATGGTTATTCTTTGGTCGGTGAAACCCACATAGCTAATGATTAAAACTTCATTAGCAGTAGCTTCAATAGAATAGTTACCGTCAAAATCGGTTGAAACCCCTCGGTTTGTATTTTCAATCACAATAGTTGCACCTGGAAGGGGTAAACCCGTTTCGTCGGTTACGTTACCTGTAATTGTTTTTTGTTGTGCCCATCCTATTTGTAGGGAGAGCAGTCCCAACAGGGACCAAAAGAAATACTTTTTCTTCATGGTAAAGTTAATTTTAGATTAGTTGCTAGCGAAAGTCTTAAAATTATGTTAAGAGGATTGTTTTAAATGTCACAAAAAAGATGAAAAGCAGAATTTTTACAACAAATAGGAGTAGAATTACTATTTAATTATTTACTAAATTAATTTTGTAAGATCATGCTAGAATAAGACACATAATGAAACGAGTTTAGGGATTGAAAAATCAGACCAAAAAAGAATTTTCATAATATTATAAAAAATTTCAAAGTATGGGTTTGAAACCCCAAAAAAATATTCTACATTTGCACGCCCATAAAAATGGGAAATTAGATATTATATATGCCAACTATTGCACAATTAGTACGAAAAGGAAGAGTCAGTATTACCAAGAAGAGTAAATCGGCTGCTTTGGAATCGTGTCCACAACGAAGAGGTGTTTGTACTCGTGTTTACACGACTACACCCAAAAAACCGAACTCCGCAATGCGTAAAGTAGCGCGGGTTCGATTGACTAACGGAAAGGAAGTCAATGCCTACATACCCGGAGAAGGACACAATCTCCAAGAGCACTCGATAGTATTGGTACGAGGCGGAAGAGTTAAAGATTTGCCGGGGGTCCGTTACCACATTGTTCGTGGTGCGTTGGATACTGCCGGAGTGGAAGGACGTTTACAAAGACGCTCAAAATACGGTGCCAAAAGACCCAAAAAATAATAAGGTAAATTCTTTTACTACTGAATCATGAGAAAAAAACAATCAAAAAAACGTCCCTTATTACCCGATCCAAAGTTTAATGACCAATTGGTAACCCGATTTGTCAACAACTTAATGTGGGATGGAAAAAAATCAACTGCATTTAAAATCTTTTACGATGCAATCGCTATTGTAGAGGACAGAAAGCAGGATGAAGAAAAATCAGCTTTAGATTTATGGAAAGATGCCCTTTCTAATGTTATGCCCCACGTTGAGGTGCGTAGCCGTAGAGTAGGAGGAGCTACTTTCCAAATTCCAATGCAGATTCGTCCGGATCGTAAAGTATCGTTAGCCATGAAATGGTTAATTAGCTATTCCAGAAAACGTAACGAGAAAACAATGGCCTTACGTTTGGCTAATGAAGTTCTTGCTGCATCCAAAGAAGAAGGTGCTGCCGTGAAGAAACGTCAGGATACACACAAGATGGCTGAGGCAAATAAAGCCTTTTCACATTTTAGATTTTAATAAAAAGTATACCGATATATAGCCATGGCTAGAGATTTAAAATACACAAGAAACATAGGAATTGCTGCGCATATTGATGCGGGTAAAACCACTACAACAGAGCGTGTCCTTTTCTACACTGGAGTAAGTCACAAAATAGGTGAAGTACACGATGGTGCTGCAACTATGGACTGGATGGAGCAAGAACAAGAGCGTGGTATTACTATCACCTCTGCTGCGACAACCTGTACCTGGAATTTCCCACAAGATCAAGGAAAAGTCACTCCAGAATCCAAACCCTATCACTTTAACATTATTGATACTCCCGGCCACGTAGATTTTACAGTCGAGGTAAACCGATCCCTTCGAGTTCTTGATGGATTGGTTTTTTTATTTTCAGCAGTAGACGGAGTTGAACCTCAGTCTGAAACAAACTGGAGATTAGCTGATAACTATAAAGTACCCCGTATTGGTTTTGTAAACAAAATGGACCGTCAGGGGGCCAACTTCTTAAATGTAAGTACTCAGGTTCGTGAGATGTTAAAATCAAATGCAGTTCCCATTGTACTAAACATTGGAGATGAGGAAGACTTCAAAGGAATTGTAGATTTAGTAACCAACAAAGCCATTGTTTGGCATGAGGACAACTACGGTTCTACCTTTGATGAAGTTCCAATTCCTGAGGACATGCAAGAGGATGTTGAAAAATATCGTGCGGAACTTATCGAAGCTGTAGCTGAATACGATGAAGAGTTATTAGAAAAATTCTTTGAAGATCCAGATTCTATCAGTCCTGATGAAATACACGAAGCACTTCGTGCAGCAACGCAAGACATGAGTATTATCCCAATGATTTGTGGTTCTTCATTCAAGAACAAAGGAGTACAGTTTTTATTGGATGCTGTTTGTCGTTATTTGCCTTCACCAGAAGACAAAGATGCGATTGTAGGTACAGACCCAAATACAGATTTAGAGATTTCTCGTAAACCTAATGTTACAGATCCTTTTGCTGCTTTAGCCTTTAAGATTGCTACCGATCCATTTGTAGGACGTTTGGCATTCTTCCGTGCTTATTCAGGGCGTTTGGACGCAGGTTCTTATGTGTTGAACAATCGTTCTGGAAACAAAGAACGTATTTCAAGAATCTACCAAATGCACTCCAACAAACAAAACTCAATCGACTTTATTGAAGCAGGTGATATTGGAGCAGCAGTAGGTTTTAAAGATATTAAGACAGGAGACACACTTTCCGCTGAAAAGTCTCCAATTATACTTGAAAGTATGGACTTTCCCGATCCCGTAATTGGTATCGCGGTTGAGCCAAAAACGAAAGCAGATGTAGATAAGTTAGGTATGTCTTTAGCTAAACTAGCGGAAGAAGATCCTACGTTCCAAGTGAAAACAGATGAAGCCTCTGGGCAAACCATCATCTCTGGAATGGGTGAATTACACCTTGATATTATTGTAGACCGTCTTCGTCGTGAGTTCAAAGTTGAAGTAAACCAAGGTCAACCTCAAGTAGAATATAAAGAAGCATTGACTGCAAGTGCCAAGCACCGTGAAGTTTATAAAAAACAAACAGGGGGTCGTGGTAAATTTGCAGACATCGTATTTACGATCGAAGCTGCTGAAGAAGGCAAAACAGGTTTAGAATTTGTCAACACTATTAAAGGGGGTAATATTCCTAAAGAATATGTTCCTTCTGTAGAAAAAGGATTCAAAGAAGCCATGAAAAATGGTCCTCTTGCTGGATTTGAATTAGATGCGATGAAGATTACACTGATGGATGGATCATTCCACCCTGTAGATTCAGATTCGCTTTCTTTTGAGCTTGCAGCTAAATTAGGATTTAAGGAATCTGCAAGAGCAGCAAAAGCTGTGATCATGGAACCCATTATGAAATTGGAGGTTTTAACTCCAGAAGAAAATATGGGAGACATTGTAGGAGATTTGAATCGTCGCCGTGGACAAGTAAACTCTATGGATGATCGTGCCGGATCGAAAGTAGTAAAAGCGGAAGTCCCATTATCTGAAATGTTCGGATATGTTACTTCACTAAGAACGCTTTCTTCTGGTCGTGCAACTTCAACAATGGAATTCTCACATTATGCTGAAACACCTTCGAATATTTCGGAAGCGGTTATAGCAGAGGTGAAAGGTAAAAAAGCATAAAAGTATTTAGACATGAGTCAAAAAATCAGAATCAAATTAAAATCTTACGATCACAATTTAGTAGACAAGTCTGCTGACAAAATCGTAAAAACAGTAAAAACTACAGGTGCAGTAGTAACGGGTCCCATCCCATTGCCTACTCACAAGAAAATTTTCACTGTACTACGTTCACCTCACGTAAATAAAAAATCACGTGAGCAATTTAAATTGTCTTCTTACAAAAGATTATTAGACATCTATAGCTCATCATCAAAAACGATTGATGCTCTTATGAAACTTGAATTGCCAAGTGGTGTTGAAGTAGAGATTAAAGTTTAAGTAGCTTAAGAATAAAAATTAATAATAACTAACAAATAAATAAACAATGTCTGGGTTAATAGGAAAGAAAATCGGTATGACCAGCCTCTTCGATGATAAAGGAAAGAATATTCCTTGTACAGTCTTAGAGCTAGGGCCATGCGTGGTTACCCAAGTCAGAACCACAGCGGTTGACGGGTATGAAGCACTTCAACTGGGTTTCGATGACAAGGCAGAAAAAAGGGTAACTAAGGCTGCTGAAGGTCACTTCAAGAAAGCCAATACTGCACCCAAAAAGAAGCTCGTCGAATTCCAGAATTTTGAAGAAGAATTAAATTTAGGAGACACCATTACAGTAGAACACTTCGTTGAAGGAGAGTTTGTAGATGTCTCAGGAACTTCCAAAGGAAAAGGTTTCCAAGGAGTTGTCAAGCGTCACGGTTTTGCTGGGGTAGGTCAAGCAACCCATGGTCAACACAATCGTTTAAGAGCCCCCGGTTCAATTGGAGCGGCCTCTTATCCTGCACGTGTATTCAAAGGAATGCGAATGGCAGGCCAAATGGGAAATGTTAAAGTTAAAGTACAAAACCTTAGAGTGGTAAAAGTTGTACCTGAAAAAAACCTTCTTGTAGTTAAAGGATGTGTTCCAGGTCACAAAAACGCTTACGTAATCGTTCAGAAATAATGGAATTAAACGTATTAAACATAGAAGGAAAAGAAACCGGAAGAAAGATCAAGCTTGATAAAGCTGTTTTCGGTATCGAACCAAACGATCACGCCATTTATTTGGACGTCAAACAACACTTGGCTAACAAACGTCAAGGGACGCACAAAGCCAAAGAGCGTGCCGAAATTGTTGGTAGTACTCGTAAAATTAAGAAACAAAAAGGAACAGGTACTGCCCGT
The DNA here is from genome assembly GCA_030828745.1 of Flavobacteriaceae bacterium. Classification (GTDB taxonomy): domain Bacteria; phylum Bacteroidota; class Bacteroidia; order Flavobacteriales; family Flavobacteriaceae; genus MS024-2A. Next base: position 5,018 of record JAURBX010000125.1, read on the forward strand.
GCGGGAAGTATCAAAAACCCATTGTTCAAAGGTGGGGGTCGTGTATTTGGACCCAGACCCAGAGACTACAGCCAAAAGGTAAACAAGAAAGTGAAACGTTTGGCAAGAAAGTCGGCTTTAAGTATCAAAGCAAATCAAAAGTCAATTATGATTTTAGAAGACTTTCAAATGGATCAACCTCAAACCAAGAATTATCTCAAAATGTTAGCAGCTTTAGGGCTTGCAGACAAAAAAAGCGTATTAGTCTTGGCTGAGTTGAATAAAAATGTATATTTGTCCTCTCGTAATTTGAAGAATTCTAAAGTTGTAATCAACTCAGAATTAAACACTTACAATATTTCAAACGCAAGTAGTTTGATCTTTTCTGAAGGTGCAATTGCAGGACTTGAATCACTTTTGAATAAATAATCATGAGTA
>JAURBX010000060.1 GCA_030828745.1 Flavobacteriaceae bacterium
AAAGAGGTTGTTTTAGCTGTTTTAAAGGAAGTGCTAAGCTGATACGATTGCAAGCCAAAAGCGCCCAAAGTTGATCGAAACCGAACCGACTCGCCTTCCAAACGATCTAACGTATTTAAGTAAAGTACCCCTCCGGAGGCATTTCCATATAAACTTGCAGAAGGGCCTCTAAGGACCTCAAGATTTTGTAATAATCCCAGAGGAAGGTTGTCCAATTGACCCTGTCCATCGGGAGTCGTTTCTGGGATCCCATCAACAATTATTTTTATCCCCCGAATTCCAAATGCCGCCCGAGCCCCAAAACCACGAATAGAAATTCTCAAATCTTGAGCATAATTATTCGCATTAAGAGAAAACAGCCCGGGTACTGCGCCCAGATATTCCTGTAAAGATAACTGCTGATGTAAGGCTTGAACTTCATTCAGGTTAATTACGCTTAGCGAAAAAGGAAGCGCACTTCTTGGCGTGTCTAATTTCGATACCTTCAAAGAGACTTCTTGCAAGGTAATTGTACTCGTAAGACTCGTATTTTGTGCACCTACAAATTCACTCATAAAGAAGAGCACAACTAAATAAACAAAAGCCCACTTTTGCATCAAAACAATCTTCATCCTAACACCTATTTTATAAATTTGCATAAAGATACTCATTTATGTACCTCTCTGATGCAGAAGAAATTGTTGCTTTAATTGTTGCCATTGCTATTGTAATAGGTTTTGTAGCAAGTACCTATATGGAGATTAAAAATACCATTGCTGAGGATAAAGAAAAAAGAGCGGAAAAGCATCATAATGAAGAAAAAATCAGAACATTAATCGAATATCTCAATTCCAAAAAGAAACTTATAGACACGCTGGCACACACCAAAAAAACCCTTAAGGACAAAGAGAATAAAAAATAAACACTACATTTGTACCTACAACAGTTGAAAATTCACAGTATGAAAAAGGTGTTCCACGCCTCTTCGACCAGAGGAGAAGCAGACCATGGCTGGCTTCGCGCCAAGCACTCCTTTAGTTTTGCAAATTATTTTAATCCCGAAAGGATTCAATTTGGTGCTCTTCGGGTTTTAAATGACGACATTATTGCGCCCGGAATGGGATTTGGAACCCATCCCCACAACAATATGGAAATCATTACCATTCCATTGGAAGGTGCTTTAGAGCATAAAGACAGTATGGATAATTTTGGGGTAATTGAGGCAGATGAAATTCAAGTCATGAGTGCAGGTACCGGAGTCTATCACAGTGAATACAATAAAAATAAAGATCAATCCGTCCATTTATTACAGCTGTGGGTATTGCCCAATCAGCAAAATGTGACTCCTCGTTATGATCAAAAGAGTATTAAAGAACTTAAAAAGATCAATTCACTTTACCCTGTTGTAAGCCCAGATCCTGAGGGCAGTGCACTCTGGATTCATCAAGATGCTTGGTTTCATTTAGGAGATTTCAATCAACAAACCACCTTAAATTACAGCCTCAATAAAAAAGGAAATGGCGTTTACGCTTTTCTGATAGAAGGCTTTGCAGAGATTGAAGGAGAACGATTAGAAAAAAGAGATGCGATAGGATTGTGGGAAACAAATTCATTCTCCATCACTGCCGAAAAAAACACAAGAATATTACTCATTGAAGTACCTAAAGATTAAAAAATAAATAGATGAAAGAACCCTCTGCTAAAGAAGTTTTGGTTTTATTAGAAAATAAAATTAATACAGGACAATACAATGACAGCGTTCACAAAATAAAGTTGATAACGGCTCATGAAGTCATTAAAAAAATCTTAGAAAACGAGTATTAATTTATTGGTATACGCGAACATAATCGATCAAATACTCCTTTGGAAATTCTACCTCAGTCCCAACTGGTCCCCCAAAGTTACCACCTACAGCAAGGTTTAACAACAAAAAGAACGGTTTGTTAAAAGGCCATGTTTCGGCAGTTTGTGATTGAACGGAGTATTGATAAACCCTGTTTTCATCCAAATAGAAGTCAATGTAAGTCTCGGTCCAATCTATTGCAAAGACGTGAAAATCGTCTTCAATATTTGGAACGGGAGTTATCTGGGTATTGATCGTATTCCCATGGCTGCTTCGTGTGTGTACTGAAGTAAAGATTTGACCTGGATTTCTCCCTACGTATTCCATGATATCAATCTCACCACAATCGGGCCACGAATTGGTATCGATATCCGCTCCTAAAGCCCAAAAGGCGGGCCAAAGGCCTGCGCCTGTAGGAACCTTTACTCGTGTTTCTATTCTTCCGTAGGTAAATTCCTGCTTCCCTTTTGTTAAAATTCTTGTTGAGCTATAATTTCCTTCTTTTTTAGCTGTAATGACTAATAAGCCATCTTCAAGACGATGATTGCTGTCGGTATAGGATTGCAGTTCATTATTACCCCAGCCACATAAATTGGGGCAGCCATCGCCTAATTCAAAACTCCAATTATTTAAATCCAGTGTAGATCCATCAAATTCATCTGCCCAAACTAAAACCCTTTCTCCCGATCCCTTTTCAGGGGTGTCTTCAGTTAAAGATTCATCATTAATACTTTGAGTGTTGGATCCATCTGACTGGCAAGAAAACAATAAAAAAGTGAGTAAAAAAAGGAGAAGGGGATTTTTCATGTCATTTAAAATTTAAGTTATAAAGATAATTGAATTGTTATCTTTAACTCAAATAAATGATACAAATGGATTTAATTCCAAGTGCAGGTCTTTCCATTATGTCCTTAGTCCGAGGTTTCATTGGTATGGGCGTTCTTCTATTGATCGCGGTACTTTTGAGTAATAATAGACGACAAATTGCTTGGAAAACTGTTGGTGTAGGACTCTTAATTCAGATTCTCATAGCCATTGGCGTAATGAAAATTGGATTCATGAAAAGTGTTTTTGAGACCCTTGGAAATTTTTTTGTCAAAATACTGGAATATACCGGGGAAGGAACAAAAATGTTACTTGGCGAATTCGGAAATGTTGAAACCTATGGGTTTATCTTTGTTTTTCAGGCGCTTCCCGTTATTATATTCTTTTCTGCCCTCAGCTCCATTTTATATTATTTTGGAGTAATTCAAAAGATTGTGGGTTTACTCGCCCGTGCATTAACTAAACTTTTCAAAATCTCTGGAGCTGAAAGTCTCTCTGTAGCAGGAAACATCTTTCTGGGTCAAACAGAGGCGCCCTTATTAATTAAAGCCTATTTAGAAAAAATGAACCGTTCCGAAATTTTCCTCCTTATGGTGGGGGGAATGGCTACAGTTGCTGGAAGTGTATTGGGTGCTTATATCGGATTTTTAGGCGGAGACGATCCTGTTCAACGCTTGGAGTTTGCAAAAAGTTTATTGGCAGCCTCAGTAATGGCTGCTCCCGGGGCCGTTGTTATTGCAAAAATAATATATCCCCAAACAGAAGAAATTTCTACTCAAGTAAAAATCTCTCACGATAAAATTGGAGAAAATTTCCTTTCAGCAATCTCAATGGGTACGGGAGAAGGAATAAAAATGGCTGTTAATGTTGCTGCGATGTTGCTGGTTTTTATTGCCCTTATTGCATTAGTAAATAATCTCTTTAGTGGTGTCGGTGATCTTTTAGGTTTAAATCTATGGGTGGCAAATAATACTGTTTATGATCATTTTTCAATTGAATTTGTATTGGGTTATCTTTTTGCTCCACTCATGTGGCTCGTTGGAGTGGCACAAGAAGACATGACCCTCATGGGACAACTACTTGGAATAAAAATTGTAGCTAGTGAATTTGTTGGTTATACCCAATTAGTCGAGTTAAAAAATAGTATGAGTAGTCTTCACTTCACCTATCAAAAATCTGTTGTAATGGCAACCTATATGCTCTGTGGATTTGCCAATTTTGCATCCATAGGAATACAAGTTGGAGGCATTGGAATTATCGCTCCAAAAACGCGTAAAATGTTAACTGAGCTTGGTTTTAAAGCTATGATTGCCGGTTCTTTAGTCTCTTTAATGTCGGCTACTATTGCAGGCGTTATTTTAGGCTAAAGAACTGTTGCTTTCACTTTTTTCCAAATTTTAACCAAGAAATAAGCCGAAACCACTGCCAATCCCGTCAGTGGAAACGCCAGTTGATAATCTCCATAAATATAATAACCCGTAGCAAACATAGTGCTGTAAATCATTAAACAGCCCAATAACATGGCGATGATACCTGAAGGAACACTCCAGCCCTCATCTCCATCCACCAACTGTATAGATTCCGCTTTGGCTTCTTTAATCACTTTAGCCCATCCTGGACCTCCAGGTTGTATTTTTTTATAAAAAGAACGCAAAACGGACTGGTCTTCTGATGGGGTGATATAAGTAGCCAAAAGCCATAAACTCGTGGTAACAAAAACTACAAAAGGAAATTCTGCCCAAGTTGGGAAAACTCCTTCTGAACCAAAAAGGGAAGCTTTAATTGTTGGAATAGTTAGCAACAAAGAAACGACACCAGAGGCTGCCATCGCAGTTATTTCGCTCCAAGCATTGATTCGCCACCAAAACCATCTTAGGATAAAAATAAGTCCTGTACCGGCTCCAAACACCAACAACAAATTAAACAACTGCATTGCGTTTTGTAATAATAGTGCCAACAGTGTACTCAATACCATGAGGACTACCGTTGAAATTCTACCTACAGCAACCAAGCGTTTTTGTGAGGCATCGGGATTAATTTGTGTTTTGTAAAAATCATAAACAATATAGGAGGACCCCCAATTGAGTTGCGTTGATATGGTACTCATATAGGCTGAAATAAGCGAGGCTAAAACAAGCCCTAGTAGACCTGTAGGGAGTTTTGTCAACATCGCAGGATACGCCAAATCATGCCCTAGTTTATCTGGAGTGATATTTGGGAATGCCGCCTGAAGACTTGCCAAATCAGGAAAAACAACCAAGGAGGCTAAGGCGACTAAAATCCAAGGCCATGGGCGTAAGGCATAGTGCATAATATTAAAGAAAAAAGTGGCTCCAATGGCATGGTTTTCGTCTTTTGCCGCAAGCATTCTTTGCGCAATATATCCCCCTCCACCCGGTTCCGCTCCAGGATACCATGAACTCCACCACTGTACCGCCAAAGGAATAATCAAGAGCGTAATTAAAGCTTCACGATTACCAAAATCAGGAAGAATGTTTATTTTTCCTGCAACATTTTCGTTGGCCAAAAGGGCTTGAATTCCTCCTACTTCCGGCATATTAACCAAGTAATAGGCGGCCCCTATTGCGCCCCCCATAGCAACAAAAAATAAAATTACATCGGTATAGACGACGCCTTTAAAACCTCCAATGGCACTGAAAGTTACCGTAACTAATCCTGCTGTTATAACGGTTTGCCAAGGCTCTAGCCCTAGCATAATTCCACCTATTTTGATTGCTGCAAGTGTTACCGCAGACATTGTGATAACATTAAAAACAATTCCTAAATAAATTGACCTAAACTGACGTAAGAAGCGCGCTGGTTTCCCTCCATAACGTAATTCATAAAACTCAAGGTCTGTATTTACATTAGATTTACGCCATAATTTTGCATAGACAAATACAGTCAATAAGCCTGTGATTAGAAAAGCCCACCAAACCCAATTTCCAGAAACCCCATTGGTTCGAACAATATCCGTAACTAAATTAGGAGTGTCTGTAGAAAAAGTAGTGGCTACCATAGAAAGACCCAATAACCACCAAGGCATACTTCGCCCCGATAAGAAAAAATCATTAGCACTTTTTCCAGAGGTTTTGGATACATAAATCCCTATGCTCAAAGACACAGCAAAAAATAAAAATATTATGATCCAATCTATCGTTGCAATTTGCATATGTAAATTCTTTAGGTTTCGCGTTAAAGGTAAATAAAAAACCATTTTATCCTATAAATTGTTGTTAAATCACTTGAGAATGAACTTATTTCCTACTAGGTTTGTCTAATTAAGTTATCTTAAGGTGTATGCATCGTTTTAAACGCTTTGTTTTTATCGCATTATTCTTCCTCCCATTCCGTCTAATTTGGGGGCAAATTCCTGTTGAAACGAGTAAAAAACCAAAAATAGTAATTCCACCACCTGAAAATAAAGGGCCAAGCCTTCTTCAGCCCAAAGACAAAAAAGAATTTCTATCTGAAGATTTTTTTAACCCTTCTATTGAATTTAAAGATCCTAAAAGTGACCTCAATAACCCCCCGATTAATTTTGGAAAAAGCGAACAATTTTTAGACGCTGGAAAGCAATATTTAAATCGCTTAAATAAAAGTAACGAAAAAGAAAAAAATCCCAACCAATTCAAAACGGATCAATATTTAGGTGATTTTAAAAATAATGGTCGTTTTGTTCAAATTGCCGTGCGTGATCATGAATCCCCAGATGGGGATTTAATCCGCATAATGTTAAATGACAAAGAAATTGTTCCGCGCGTCCTACTAATGGAACGCTTCAGAAGCATCTCAATTGATCTCGTGATGGGGTTTAACAAAATAGATTTTGTCGCATTAAATCAGGGAACTTCAGGGCCCAATACCGCAGAAGTTCGAGTTTTTGATGATGAAGGGAACTTGGTGGGTGCCAATCGATGGAATTTAGCCACTGGAGTAAAAGCTACTTATATTATTGTCAAAGAAAAATAAACTTAGCCCTGATAAATTTCCATCATTCCTTTAATAAACAGATCAACCTCTTCTAAAGTTCCTGTACTTATTCTGCACCAATCATAAAAGGGTGGAAACGGTCGCCCTATGAGCACTCCCTTGGCTAACATGGCCGGCCCTAATTCTCTAATATCCTTTTTTGAATGGAAGAAAATAAAATTGGTATGCGATTTAACATAATCTAAATTTAAATGATCTAAAAGGGTATAAATACGTGCTTTAACTTCTCTGTTTTTTTCTAAAGAAAACTGGTAAAAAGCATCGTCAACTAAAGCTTCTTTTGCAGCTTCAACTGCCAAAACATTACTCATCGCAACCACATTTTTTCGAATTTTAGCAGCAATCTCAGGTTTGGCGACTAAGTACCCAACGCGTAAACCGGCCATCCCATACACCTTTGAAAACGTTTTTGAAACAATTACGTTATCGCCTCGTTTAACGGCATCAATCATACTGGGATAGTTTGGTGTTTCAATAAAATCATAATAGGCTTCATCTGAAAAGACAATCGCTTTTTTGCTTGCAACATCACAAAAATCAACCAATTTTTTTGCTGGAACCAAGGTGCCTGTTGGATTGTTTGGATTGCATAAAAAAATCAATTTCGTTTTAGTAGAAATTCGTTTTTCTATTTCATCCAAATCGTAACCCTTGTCTTGGCCAACGGGAACCCAATTTATGGTAGCTCCCCATTGTTCAGCATAGTCCATCATTGCCAAAAAAGTAGGTTGTCCTGAAATTATTTCACCTCCATTGGAAGCAAAAGTAAGACCGGTAATTCGCAAGCCTTCGGTCGAGCCTCCTGTAATGATTATTGACTCAGGAGTAACACCATGTTTTTGGGCGAGTTGTTCCGCTAAACCATCTGAATAGGCATAGGGATAACGGCAACCATGAATAAAGGACTGCTCAATCCGTTCTTGAACTTTTTTAGAAGGTCCGTAAGGATTCTCATTTGAACTCAAACGGATAATGGGCTCTAAACTTCTGGGTTGAAAATCTATATTTTGTTGTGCTGAAAGAAGCCCTGAAGGGGCTAACAGCAATCCGCCTAATCCTACAGAGGAACGTAACCAGTCTCTTCTTGTTTGCATTGCATTTCGTTTTTATAAAGTTTGTGTTTTTTAATTAATTAACAAAATTTAATCACTATTTTTCGTTTATGGATCAATGGATTGTAACCCTTGAAGGAATTCTAAAAAACCTAATCAGCCCTTTAGAATGGATTATGCTTTTTGCAGTAGTAGGGGGAGGCTTCTTCTTGATTTTTCAGAGTAAGGGCTATCCCTTTTTAAAAATAACAAATGCTTTTGGTTTGTTACTCTCTAAAGAAGAAAACCATGGGATTTCAAGGTTTCAAGCCTTGTCGGCAGTGTTAGCCGCAACCGTAGGTTTAGGAAATATTTCGGGGGTAGCCATTGCAATACATTTAGGGGGACCTGGTGTTTTGGTTTGGATGTGGATTACTGCTGCCATTGGGATGATTATCAAATTTTATTCCTGTACTCTAGCGGTACAACTCAGAGAAATAGATGCGCTGGGGGAGCCCTTGGGCGGCCCAATGTTTTATATGCAATTAGGAATAAAAAAATGGGGGAAACCCCTGGCCATTTGGTTTTCTATGGCAGGTCTCTTTGGAGTCTTACCTGCTTTTACTGCCAATCAACTGACCCAAACCTTTATGAATGTTGTCCAACCCGATTCATTCATTGTCCTGGGAGATTTCCAATGGAAATTAATTGTTGGGATTACCCTATCCATCACCAGTGCCTTAGTCATTTTTGGCGGTTTAAAATCAATTGTAAAAGTGACCTCCAATCTTGTCCCTACTATGGTCGGTATCTATTTTATAATGGGGATTTATATTCTTCTCGCTAATATAGAGTCGGTTTTACCTGCATTTTATCTTATTTTTTCAGAAGCTTTTAACCTTGAAACCATGGTTGCAGGAGGGTTTTGGGGGTTAGTCATTTTAGGAGTACGGCGCGCTGTTTTTTCTAATGAAAGTGGTGTTGGAAATGCTCCCATGTATCATGGGCAATCACAAAGTAAAAAAGGTACTGATGAGGGACTAGTCGCCATGCTTGGACCTTTGTTAGACACGGTCTTAGTCTGTACCATTACTGGGTTAATTGTGATTATTAGTGGTGCTTATCGGGTAGAAGACTTGAATGGAATAGTACTTACGCTCGAAGCGTTCAGGCGCTTATTTTTTGGTTTTGGGGATGTATTGTTACTCATCATGGTTTTTGTCTTTGGGATCTCAACTCTTTTTACCTATTCCTATTATGGTGTCAAATGCTTTGGCTTTCTTACCAAAAGAAATTGGGGCAACTATTATAATTATTTTTATATCGGTAGTATAATCTTTTCAGCATTAGTTACTGTAGAGGTAGTGATTGGAATTATTGATTTATCCTTTGCATTGATGTGTATTCCTAACATGATTGCCATCCTTTATCTCTCTCAAAGAGTGAAAAAAGAAATGCGAGAACGTAACTGGGTCACTTAATTATTACAATTTAGCTTTATTCTTGTCCAAGGGGCGGCGGCCCTGCAGGCAATAACGCTTCATATTGATAATCCCCTTTTCTAGTTTTAAATTCCTCTTTAACGGAATTTAATAAGGCCTTGTCTGTAAACAAATCAACCATCGTCATGCTTAGCGCTTTGGCTGCATAAACCATTCCTTTGTGTCCGATAGACATCCCACCACAGGCTACTACTGCCCAAGAATGCCATGGGGTTCCTTTGGGTGCAACAGTCGCTCCCATTCGGACAACCGGCACAAGGAAACTGACATCTCCTACATCGGTAGACCCACCCATGGGATGTTCTGCCGTAGGTTTTAAAGGTTGTATTTTACCGTCAATTCCCAATTTAGGTTTGGAAGTCGCTTCCTGAATTTTATAGGCAAATTCCAATTCCTCTTGAGTGTAAGTCAGCGCTCCTAACGTCTCAAGATTTTTCTGAATTGCTGCACCACCACTTCGACTGGGTAAAATCTCGTGTATCCCAGAAATTAGATTGACTTCATAGTCTACATTAGCCAAAATTGCTGCACCCTCAGCCATCTTGACAACTTGCTGATAAACCTCGTTCATTCCTTTTCTTTTGGTATCACGAACCCGCACCCACAATCTGGAATAATCGGGAACAACATTGACTACTTGTCCCCCATCTTGGATATGATAATGAATTCTTACCGTCGGTTTTACATGTTCACGATATGCATTAATTCCATGGGTATATAATTCCAATGCATCAGACGCACTTCGTCCATTCCATGGATCGGCAGAAGCATGGGCCGCTTGTCCAAAAAATTCAACTTTAAAATCTACTAAGGCTAATGAACTTTGCACGTCCGCTTCGGTGTGATCAGAGGGATGCCAATCCATACACGCATCTAAATCGTCAAATAATCCCGCTCGAGCCATCCACAGTTTTCCAAAAAACTTTTCTTCTGCAGGGGTTCCATAAAACCGAACGGTTCCTTGGAGTTTGCCCTCAGCAATCAGATTTTTTATGGCTACAGCAGCCCCAAGACTGGCCGTCCCAAAAAGATTATGACCACAGCCATGACCGGCAGCCCCCACCTTTAAGGGGGTTTTTTCAGGAACTGTTTTTTGAGAAATTCCAGGCAACGCATCAAATTCACCTAAAATTCCAATGATGGGTCTTCCACTTCCATAGGACGCAACAAATGCTGTTGGGGTCTCTGCTACCCCAACCTCAACATCAAAACCATTGGCCTGGGCATAAGCAATTAAGGTTTCAGAAGATACCGTTTCCTGGAAAGCAATTTCTGCAGCCCCCCATATAGTATCACTAATTTTAATTAGTTTCTCTTTTTGAGTTTCAATATCTTTTATCACTCCTTTTTTGAGTGTTTTCTTCTTTTGTGCTTGCACTGAAAACAGCATTCCTAATACAATAATAATGTAAATTGATTTTTTCATTTCTCGACCGTTTTAGTATTTAGCCTTTTTTTTAACTGGAATAACTAATGAAATCAT
>JAURBX010000029.1 GCA_030828745.1 Flavobacteriaceae bacterium
GAAAGCGCTTGTAAAACATACATCTGATGATTTGAGAATAGCATTGAAACAAACGAATGCTTTTTTTGAAGAAAATTGGGAAGACTTAAAATCGGCTATTGAAGCAGTTAAACCATCAGAATTTGAGGAAATAAAGCGTTTTGAAATAGTCGAATAAAAACTTTTAAGTGAAGGAAGGATGTTTCACCGCTAGAATTTCATTAATTTGGTTGCACATTAATCATAAATCAATTTAAATGAAAAAATTAATTTTCACATTCAGTCTTTTTGCATTCTTTACCTTAAGTGCCCAAAAAAACATAGGAGGTAAAATTTATGACAAGCATCCAGCATTAGAGGTTGTAGACGCATTTACAAAAGCCTTTGTAGCCGGAGATGAGGCCACAATGCGTTCTTTAACTACAGACGATTTTAAGTGGTGGCAAATGAACGTAATGGAGCCCAAACCCAGTCCAATCGAGAATTTAATCGGTCGATCAAAATATTTTAGTGAAAACATGATCAACTTTAATGTAAAGAATAGGGGACAAGCTTATTCTGATGCAATTGAATTTAAAGGAGCCGACAGAGTAGATGTATATACTTATCAGATGCTAACAGGGGTTGATAAAAAAACAGGAGTGATTTTAAAAATCCCAAGAAATTCCATTTTCAATCTCACGAAAGATGGAAAGAAGATCACTAGACTAAGTATCATGGACAGCCAACTAAAGTGGAATAAAGCTTATGAAGCTTACAATACAAAGAAAAATGGTACGATCTATGTTGATCATCCGTTCATATCAAAAGTGCGCCTATTATATGCACACATCATGACAGGAGATTTAGAGGCAATGCGCTCATTGTATGCTGATAATGCTAGAATATCTGATGCAATTAATTCAGAGGAAGGTGTTTTCTTTACTCCAGATGAGGAGATTGAGAATTTAAAAAAGTTTTTAGAAACCTACGAAGTTCTAGATGTTACCGAAAGTGGCTATCCTGACTTATTGGAATATGAAGGAACTGAAACACAAACCATTATTTCATGGTGGGACCTGACGATTAAAAATAAAAAGTCAGGGAAGAGAAAAAAACACTCCAACCATTCTCAGGTAACTTTAAATAAAGAAGGAAAAATAATTAGAGAAGTGTATTACTATAACGCGGCTCACTTGCCTAAATAATAATTGCATATTGGAATTGAAAACCCTCTTCGTTCAACGTAGAGGGTTTTTTAGTAGATGAAAGTTAAATGATCACGCTTTGCATAGTGAATCAAACCATCAGCTATAGTCAATTTAAATACTTATAGACAAAGTTTTACCATAAAAAAAATCCGCAATGACATAGCAGTACGGATTAAATAATAAATTGGTTTATGATTACTTGTTAAAAGCAATTAAAGATATAAAAATTTTACTTACTATATAATAATATTAAAAAAAAAATAAAAAGAACAAAAGGAATAAATGAAAACCAGTGAGTTAGGATACTATTCTACTTGGTATAGAATTTCTGAAACTTCAGAAATTCTAAAAAAACCTAGAGGATAATTTTCAGGATTACTAAGGTTAACTATGTTTCCACTTAAATTTGATGGAGTGGTTTGAAACGGTCCTCCTTGTTGGGTGTTTTGAGTAATTAATAAGTTCCAGTAATTGAATGCCCTTCTAGAAAGACCATATTGTCTAAATCGAATGGAATCATTTTTCTCAAAGTTATTGCTGAACAAGAATCCATTATAAATATTGCCATCGGTAAAATCATCGCGGTAAACATTATACTCAGTAGTTTCGAGTTTATCACTTTTAAATTCAAAATAGCTGTAATTTTTTTCATTTGCAGGATCAAGAGAATACGCATCAAATTGTAGGCGATCCTCACCAAAGAAAAAGATAGTCGACTTAGTAATACTATCGATAGAAGCAACTGAAATTAAGGATTCAGATCCGGTATAATTTTGACCATCATAGCTGATGTATAGGCTAAACTCTTGATTTAGTTCATAGGGAATTGGGATAACAGGAAGATATTTTCCACTCTTTTCTTTTTCAAGAAAAGGGTAAATAGTTCCCTTTTCATCCTCAATTGTGACTTGGGCTCCGTTTGCAGGAATTATCTCATTAGAGAAGTAAGAAGCGGTTAGGGATAAAAGGATTTCTTGTTCCGCTTGTTTTGTCTCTTTAATCCAATTGATTGAAGCTTCTACAACTAATCGTTGGGAAGTATCATTAACTTCAACTTCAATGGGTTCCTCACATTGAGTGATAAAAGAAAGTCCAAGTAATAAGTAGATTCCTTTTTTCATTATCAAATTTTAAAATTATAAGTAATTGAAGGTATGATTCCAAAAATGGATAAACGAATTGCTTCATTTAGTCCCGTTTCAATATTATTTTGAAATCGAATGGAGGCTGCATTTTGTCGATTATAGAGATTATATATTCCAAATACCCATTGGCTACTATAGCGCTTGTTTTGTTTTTTTGGCACATATACTGCAGATAGATCAAATCGATGATAGGCAGGGAGTCTACTACTGTTTCTAGGTTCAAAATTAGGAATCAAAAATTCAGAAAATTGATATTGAGCACTTGGGTAGGTGGTCGGTTGTCCAGTTTGGTAGATAAAATTTGCATTTAGGTCCCATTTTTTATTTAGTGAATAATTGGCGGTAACAGAAATGTCATGTGTTTTATCATAAGGAGTTACATACCAATTACCATTATTGATTCCAGTTTCTTGGAGAGTTCTACCCGGTGTTTTTTGTTCGGATCTCGATAAGGTATAGGCCAGCCAACCGGTTAGCTTTCCTTCGTTTTTACGAAATAAAACCTCAATTCCTTTTGCTCGAGCTTTTCCACTCAATAAAACCTGCTCTATAGCGTTGTTGGCAATAAGTTCAGCGCCATCAATATAATCTAAGCGATTTTGAATCGATTTATAAAATCCCTCAAGTTCAAAATTATAGCGGTTATTGTCAAAAGTTTTGAATAGGCCAACAGCGATTTGATCCAGTAATTGTGGATCAATAAATTTACCGCTAGGTGCCCATACATCGATTGGAGTAGGGGAGTTTGTGTTGGATATCAAATGCAGATATTGGACCATTCTATTGTAGCTTATTTTTAGGGAACGGTCTGAAGCTATTTGATACGCTAATGCCAAACGAGGCTCTAAATTATAAAAAGGCTTGATGACCTTTCCTTTAGAGTAGACTTCAGTACCTATGGGGTTTGCAGCTTCATAGATTTTTAAATCTTGATTAAATATCAGAGGATTGTCAGCTGCATACGTATTTAACTCTTGCCCCAATCTTAAGAAGCTGCTGAATCGGGAACCTAGTTGAAGATTCCATTTAGGGCTTAACTTCAAGCTAATATTTCCGTAGAGTGAATTTTCAAAAGCAAATTTGTCTGTGAGTTTATTTGTTTGAATCCCCGATTCGGATGTAGTTGGCTGAATAAGTCCAGGATCGAATTTATAATAGATGCTGTTTAAACCATATTCTAGTTTTATTTTTTCACTTAAATAGTGTTTAAAGTCATATTTAAGATTAAAATTTCGGATCCCTAAATTCCAATCAAATTCTGCAAGCCCAAAATCCAAAGTGTAATCATAGTTCGAATAAATCAATGATAAATTTGAAAACAATTTATTAGAAAAAAGGTGATTCCATCGAAAATTAGCAACTGAATTTCCGAAACCTACATTAAATAAATTAGAAATATCAAAAACATCACGTCCAAAATATCCTGATAGGTAGATGTTGTTATTCTTATTCAGTTTGTAACTAAGTTTAGTGTTTAGATCATAAAAATAAGCTTTGTTGTCACCAACACTTTCAACAAGGGGAAAAAAGAGATGGGCATAACTACTTCTTCCTCCGATCAAGAAAGAGCCTTTTTCTTTTTCTATAGGTCCTTCAAGCAGCAATCTACTTGATATTAAACCAATGCCACCTTGTGCTTTGATGGCATTACTATTCCCATCTTTTTGATAGATATTTAAAACGGAAGACACCCGTCCACCGTAATTGGATGGAATTCCACCTTTATAAAGTTTGATGTCTTTTATGGCATCGGGATTAAAAACAGAGAAAAACCCAAACAAATGAGAAGAATTAAAAACGATAGCCTCATCTAAAAGGATGAGGTTCTGATCTGCAGCACCTCCGCGAACATTAAAACCTGAAGCTCCCTCTCCAGCACTTGTGACCCCAGGTAAAAGTGTAATTGATTTTATAATATCTACTTCTCCCAACGCAGCAGGTATATTCTTAATGGTTTGAATAGTCAATTTATTCAAACTCATTTGTGGGCTTTTTAAATTTAACTGTTCAATGTTTTCTTCAACAACGACCTCTTCCAAAAGCGCTACTTCTGATTTGAGTTTGTAGTCTTTAGTTATCGTTTTATCGAGTTGGAGTTCTTCCTGAAAGGATTCATAACCCAAATAGCTTATTCTGAGTTGATAACTCCCTTTGGGTACTGTGATAGAATAAAAACCATATTCATTAGTTGTAGCTCCATATTGAATTTTTGGAAGGATTACATTGACTCCTATTAGAGTTTCATTGGTCTCTTGATCAATAATATAACCACTCATTGTTACTTTTTCTTGACCAACAATTGAATTAGCAATTAAAAATAATAGTAAGTAAAAGTGAGTAAAAGCTTTTTTTTGTTTTCTTCTCATATTTTTAAAATGCGAATCTAGTTCAAGAAATTAAGTTGTCTACCATCTAAATGTAAATTAACATTTAATTTCAGTAAAATTTAATTCACTTTTCTTGGTTTTTTTTTTTGTTAAAGATTTAGAATGTACTAATTTGGTTGTATAGTAACTATAAATCAATTTTTGATTAACTGCTTTTTTAGTATTTAATTCGCAATAAAGTTTTTATGTTATATGATTTTTATCGAGAACAATCGTTCAGGCTGTCCAATAAGTACCTCTTTAGAGATTTTGGGAGACACTTGGACGTTAATTATAGTTAGGGATTTATTTTTAGAACGAAATACATTTAAAGATTTTATGAGTGGTCCTGAGAAGATCTCATCAAATATTTTAACCGATCGTTTGAGAAAACTTCAAAAACATAAGCTCATTGGATATTTTGTGAATCCCATGGATAAAAAAGTTAAAAAGTATTATCTCACCGAGGCAGGGATTAACTTGTTCCCCGTGATTTATAATTTGATCATGTGGAGTAAAGACCATCTAAAGATGGATTTCGCTGCAATCACAGTTGAATGGTATGAAGAAAATTATAATAAACCTCAAGATTTGGTCATAAGCGAAACTATTTCCAATTATAAGTTGTTTCGGAATAAACTTTTTAAAACTCAGGGATTGGAAATTGAATGTTAATCTTTTAATTAACTTGTAGTGAATCTATATAGGCGCGATTCATGAATTTACCTGCCTTAACAACGGCTCTTATTGACTGCGTATTTTTAATAGATTCTAATGGATTTTTATCAAGTAATACAAGGTCTGCCTCAAATCCCACTTTAATTCTGCCTAAGTTTTTTTCTAAACCAAAGTATTCCGCAGGATGATAAGTTGCTGCTTTTAATGTCTCTAAATTGGATAAGCCTGATAGATTAAGCTGAACAAGTTCATCATGTAAACTTTTCCCTGGGATTAAAAAACCAATAGGGGTATCGGTTCCGGCCATAAAAGGGATTCTCTTTTCATGCATTTGATATACCATATCACGAGACCATTGCGTGTATTTAATCATTTCCTGATCGGGTTCATCAGAAGTTGAATTAATTTGTTCCATCCATTTTGATTTAACTTTTTGTGGTATCATATAAAAAAAGGATTGAAAGGCTTCGCTTTTATATTTTTTATTTGCAAAGGTTTGGTATAATTCCAAGGTAGGAATTTGCCAGGTTTTGTTCTTTGCTAAAGTATTAAATACTTGATCTTGTTTTATAGAGTCTATGTTGGCTATTGCTTTCATTCGCTGGCTTTGATGTAAAGAGCTTCGAAGTTTTGAGCCACTAATTTTATTCTTATTCTCCAAGGCAAACGTTCGCTCTGAGAATAAAGCTTCGAAATCTTTAGCCATCGATAATTCTATATTTCTTAAATGCTCCATACTGTTTAATCCAAGGTTTGAAGCGGTGATGACATCCATACTCAAAGGAACATGACCAGTCAGTTTTAGGTTATTTGCCTGTGCCATTTGCGCTAAGAGTTTAAATTGCTCAGGGCTCAGCATTTCATAAGCTTTCAAAAAATCTACTTTTTTATCAATAAGTTCTTGAACTTGTTTTTGTAAAACCGAAACGGAACTGTTTTGTATAGAGAGGAGCGGAAAGGAGGGACTACTTCCATCATATACATTGTGTTTTCCATCAATTAAGGGGCCAGCAATCATCACCCTTGGTGAAGTAGTTGGGTTTTTTAAAGAATATTCTTTGTAAGGTAGAACTAAATCTATAGGACCTCCAGTGTCTCTAACACTTGTGATCCCATTGGATAAAAACAAATCTGGCATATATTCCCCTAAAATCGTTTCGAATGCAAAATGAATGTGAGCATCCCACAATCCGGGAATAAGAAATTGATTTGTACCGTCATATATTTTGTTTTTAGAGGATAATATAACTTCGGCTGTATTATAAATTTGATGAATTTTATTTTCTTTAATTACAACGGTTTGCTTTTCTTCTATTCCCTCCAAAGGATCAATAAGATTCACATTTTCAATTACATAAGCATCTTCAAAATATAGCGTATTGTCTTCGCAAGATTGAAGTATCGAAGTCAGAGTGAATAAAATCGGTAAAAAAGTATTTTTCTTCATAGTTGAATATAAGAAATAATAAGAAAGAAGTAACAGATGAATGCTTGTAATTGAACACTTAAAGTCAAAAGGAGAGACCAAAACCAACATTTCCAAAAAGTACACCATTACTTCCTAAACCTGGAATTGGAGGAACTTCCTCAATAAAACTATCGCTGATTCCATTGGATGTCGCTGTAAACTTTAATTCATCAGGAATTTTACCAATTCCATAACCAAGTTCAAAGAGGAAGTAAAATGCCCCTGCTGTCTTAATACCAATTTTGATATCGGAGGTGTTTATTTTGAGTAAAGTTCCTCCCGAGCCAATAAATGATTGAAGAGAGGTGTTGTCTACAAAAAGTAAATCACCGAATATAATATCTGTTTTAAGCGTATTCCTCCCAACACTAATAAAAAAGCCACTTCCATTTTCACCAAAGTAATATTTAGTCCCAAAGCCTATGAAGGATAAATTCGTTTCAACTTCTTTAAAGGACAATGAAAAACTACTGTAATTCACGAAGGGAGCAAAATGATTATTAAATAAAGGGAGTACGATTTCTGCTGAACCACCAACCACAGTGGGGATACCGATCCTCACTCCGATAGAAAAACGTTTTACTTTGAGGCTATCTTGTTTTATAGAATTGTCAGTCTCTTGAGAGAATAGTGAACTGTAAAAAGTAAAAATAACAAACAGTACACTATTTCTTAATAACTTCATTACTACCTGACTAATCTATTTTGATCTTATCTTTTCGGTTGGCTAGCTCCCATGCGGTGTGAAAAATCAACTGACTTCTTTTTGAAAGCATTTCGTAATTGATTTTATCGGGAGTATCACCGGGACCATGATAGTCTTCATGCGTTCCATTAAAATAAAAGATTACAGGTATATTTTTTTTCGCGAAATTGTAGTGATCACTTCGGTAATAAAAACGGTTTGGGTCTTCATCGTCGTTATAAGTATAATCCAATTTGATTTGAGTATATTTTTTATTTGTCGCTTCAGAAATGTCATGTAACTCTTGGCTTATTTTGTCTGCTCCTATGAGATAGATGTAGTTTGGATCTTTGTCTTTTCTTTTTGGGTCTAATCTACCAATCATATCCACATTAAGATTGACCATGGTATTTGCAAGAGGATAAAGCGGATTTTCTGTGTAATAAGAGGATCCCAATAAACCTTTTTCTTCTCCAGTAACGTGTAGAAAAATGATAGATCTTTTGGGTCCCTGACCAGCAGCGGAGGCATCTTGAAACGCCTCAGCAATTTCTAACAGAGCTACAGATCCCGAACCATCGTCATCAGCTCCGTTATAGATCAATCCTTTTTCAATGCCAACGTGATCTAAATGGGATGAAAGTACAATGTATTCTTCAGGATATTCATTTCCTTCAATAATCGCAACAACATTTTCGGATTTGACTATTTTACCTTTGATATTAAGTTCCATCGGTTGAAAATAATTTTCAGTGCCTTGCGCTGCATTTATTCCATGGGAGCTGTAAAATTGACGCAAAAAGTCAACTGCTTTTTTCTGTCCTTTTGACCCCGTGTCACGGCCTTCAAAATAATCGGAGGCATAAACATATAAAAGCTCTTTTAATTCATTTGGGGATATTGACTTTGCATAATCAGTTACATCTTTCTGGTTTTGACTGAGACCAACCAGTGGGATTAAAAAAAAGAGGGATACTATAATTCTCATGAGTTTAGATTTAAAATTACAAGATATAAAATGTTTGGAGTTAAAAACTTAAACCGAAATAGATTTATTCAAGGTCTCAAGAATCCCGTCCCATAATGCTATTCTTAATTCCAAAGCTCGCCTAGAATACATAGTAGCTTCTTCATATTTTAAGGGGTCATTTTTACATAGTTGGGAAACCATTTCAAGTGCTATGGGTCCATGTTCGTCTGCATCCACTTCTATGTGACGCTCAAAGTAGTAAATTAAGTCAGAAAGATCTTCACCTAAAGGCGCTTTGATGTTTTTGATAATCTCGATAAACATATCTGGGATTAAATCTTCTCTTCCAAAAGTAAATACGGCCGCAATTATATGTGGCTGTTTTGTCTCAACCACATCAAAAGTAAAGTCAAGGAAAGAAGAGATTGAGGGAGGTAATGTGGTGTTTTTTAATACCTCTTGAATTGATTCCCCAGAGTCTAGTTGTTTCATTAGGGTGTTAATTCCAGTCGTACTTGCTTCTAAGGAATTCATTGCTTCCATATACATTTCAAAGTGACTCATGGCTTCACCTTTCCTGTTAACATCAGACTCTTCACCCCATACTATCTCATTGATTAGTCGGGCAGCAGCCGGATGGCCTGAAGGGCGTCATGGAGTGGTAGTACAGGTTAATTAAATCTGTAGTTGCTTTAACAGTGACATGAAATCCCAGACAGCAAAAACATGTTGTTCCATAAAAAGACGAATGTCAGTTATGGAGTCAATCGATTTGTAAATAGAATGTTCTTGTAATTTTTTGCGTAAAGGTTCTAGTTCGCATTCAATTCTTTCTATCATCATCAAAAATAGTATATTCGAGTATAAATATATTAAAACCTTAGCTTGAGTTGAATACACTAATCCTTTTTCTTTTCACATCACTAACCTTAACGTTATTTCCAGGGCCAGACATCTTATTGGTTATCAGCACCAGTGTCCAAAAAGGGTGGAAAAGAGGTTTTGAGTTGAGTTTGGGCTTAACTTCTGGAATTTTAATTCACACTTTGGTTGTCGTTTTGGGAATGGAAAGTTTACTAGCAATTTATCCGCAAGTTATCCGCTTCATAGAACTATTGGGTGCCGCATATTTGATTTACTTGGGTGTATTATCATGTAGGGTTAAACCCACAGACTCAATTTCTTTAAATAATAAAATCACTCAAAATCTTTTTGTAACAGGCTTTATAATGAATATTAGCAACCCCAAGGTTAGTTTATTTTTTCTAAGTTTTTTTCCCGTATTTTTATTTCACGATAGTTGGTCCTATGCCGTTCAATTTTTAATTTTAGGAGTGTTGTTTTTTATCCAAGCAGTATTTGTTTTTTTTAGTTGCTCTTTATTCTTTCATCGTCTGGGTCAAAAGACTCAAGTTTCAAAATATTTTGACCAATGGGATAAAATCCAGGCAATACTATTTTTTGCAATTGCTGCGGTTTTAATTTATCCATAACGAATTAATCATGCCCTCTAACCAAATTAAACTCACTGAATGCCCTCGCGATGCCCTTCAGGGAATGTCCAATTTTATTGACACAAAGGATAAAGTTTCGTATTATCAAAGTTTATTGCAGGTTGGTTTTAATACTCTAGATTGTGGAAGTTTTGTTTCTCCCAAGGCCATTCCTCAAATGGCAGATACTGCTGAAGTCATTCAATCTATCGATTTATCCCAAACAGTCACAAAATTACTGACGATTATCGCAAATGAAAGAGGAGCTTTAGAGGCGATAAAACATAAGAATATAACGTATTTAGGGTATCCATTTTCAGTTTCAGAGAATTTTCAAATGCGTAACACCCGTAAGACCATTTCAGAGTCAGTTCAACTATTAAAAAGAATTACTGAAATCGCCTTTACCCATGACAAAGAGGTTGTTGTTTATCTGTCTATGGGCTTTGGAAACCCATATGGAGATCCGTGGAGTACAGAAATTATTGAAAATTGGGTGGAGCAATTAATTGCAATGGGAGTCAAAATCATATCAATTTCAGATACGGTGGGTACCGCTCAAGTGATGGATATTTCAAAGCTCTATACTACTCTTGTGTCAAGATATCCAGAAGTTGAATTTGGGGCCCATTTTCATACGCATCCGTCTGAATGGTATGAAAAGGTTCATGCTGCATATCTGGGTGGATGTTTGCGTTTTGACGGAACAATTAAAGGATGGGGCGGATGCCCAATGGCTCAAGATGCTCTTGTTGGAAATATGCCAATGGAAAAGCTGATATCTTATTTTACGTCTTTAAAAACACTCCCAAAAGAGCTTGATGTTTTGGCTTTTGAAAGTGCTTATAATTTTTCTCATCGAATTTTCAGCACGAAATAGTTTAGTGGAATATGAATAAAATCTAGACGCAATGTTTATTAAGGATATATAATCCGTATATTTGCATGCAATTAATTTAATATTAGTTGCTTATGACTTCCAATAAATTTATCGGTCAAGGGTTAACATACGATGATGTCTTACTCGTCCCTGCATACTCAGAAACTTTACCAAGAGAAGTTTCAATTCAATCAAGGTTTAGTAGAAATATTCCCCTAAATATTCCCATTATTTCGGCAGCCATGGATACAGTTACAGAAAGTAGCATGGCAATCGCAATGGCACGTGAGGGAGGAATAGGAGTATTGCATAAAAACATGACCATCGAAGAACAAGCGAACAAGGTAAGAGCGGTTAAGCGTTCTGAATCAGGAATGATTATTGACCCCGTTACCTTACCCGTGACGGCTATCGTTGCTGATGCAAATGAAAATATGCAACGTTATAGAATTGGGGGGATCCCCATAGTAGACGATAATAAAAAATTATTAGGAATTGTAACCAACAGGGATTTACGTTTTGAAAAAAATAGTAATCGACCAATTAGGGAGGTTATGACCTCTGAAAATTTAATAACAGTAAAAGAAGGGACATCGTTACAAGATGCTGAACTAATTCTTGAAAAGCATAAAATTGAAAAATTACCTGTATTAGCGGATGACAACATTCTTGTGGGTTTAATCACTTTTAGAGATATTACCAAGCATACCACAAAGCCCAATGCAAATAAAGATAAATTCGGGCGTTTGCGAGTTGCTGCTGCCGTTGGAGTTACAGCCGATGTCTTAGATCGAGTAGAGGCGTTACACAAAGGGGGAGTTGATGCCATTGTTGTTGATACGGCACACGGTCATAGCAAAGGAGTTGCTAAAGTGGTTAAGAAAGTGAAAGCTAAATTCAGTGATCTTGACGTGGTGGTGGGAAATATTGCAACAGCTGCAGCAGCAAAATATCTTGCAGACATCGGAGCCGATGCAGTCAAAGTTGGAATTGGTCCAGGATCGATTTGTACCACGCGAGTCATTGCAGGAGTTGGATATCCTCAGCTTTCGGCGATAATCGAAGTTTCAAAGGCATTACAGGGAATGGATATCCCGATCATTGCTGATGGAGGAATTCGATTTACGGGTGATATTCCTAAAGCGATTGCAGCAGGTGCAGATTCTGTCATGTTAGGATCTTTATTGGCTGGGACAAAAGAATCACCTGGGGAAACAGTTATCTATGAAGGTAGGAAGTACAAGACCTATAGAGGAATGGGCTCAGTTGAGGCCATGAAAATGGGCAGTAAAGATCGATATTTTCAAGATGTGGAAGATGACCTTAAAAAATTAGTTCCTGAAGGCATCGTAGGAAGAGTTCCTTACAAAGGTGATTTGGATGAGAGTATACACCAATTCATTGGAGGCTTAAGAGCTGGAATGGGATATTGTGGTTCAGAAAGTATTGATGTTCTAAAGAAAACAGGTCAATTTGTAACCATTACTTCAGCGGGAATGAGAGAAAGTCACCCACATAATATAAGGGTAACAAAAGAAGCTCCTAATTACAGTCCTTAAGAAATAATTATTTTAAAGGTCTTTGTTTCCTTATTTGAATTCACACGAATAATGTACATATGACCCGATTCAAGCGAAGTAGATAATTTAAACTGAATGAGTTCTTGTGTTGAAATCTCAGAAATTTTGTTGCCTATAATGGAATAGACCTCAATGTAACCAGGACCTTCAAATCCTTCAAAATAAAGAAAACCAGCTTGATAATATACAAGAGGTTGTTCTTGTAAAATTGTTTGAATAGATAAGGGGGTGGTGGTTTCAGAAGAAGCAAAAGCTAAATCTGTTGAAAAGAAAATAAAAAAAAGGATTAATTTTTTAATCAATGCTTTTAAATTTATTGCAAATTACAACTTATTAATGAGTTATGAAAACTTTATAAACACTTTAAGTACATGATTTACAGTTTATTACAGGTTTTATTAAAAAAAACAATAAAAATTGTTAACAAAAAGGCAATATTTTTTGGATTTATCGTTATTCGATCCTCAGTGGGGTTGAAATTAATGGTTTTTAGTTGCTTCATAGTTTGTGTTTCCTGCGATCAATTTACTGTAAGTAAGGAGGAAGTGATCGCCCGGGTGGGGACGGTTTACTTGTACAAAACTGATTTAGAGAAAGAACTTGATTTATTTGTCAACATGGAGGATAGCCTTTTGAAGACAAGAAATTACATTGATCAATGGGCTCGTAAAGAAATTCTTTTGCAACAAGCTGAAATTAATTTGAAGACCAATGTAATTGAGGATTTAGATGTATTGATTGAGCAATATAAAATTGATCTGTACTCGAATACTTATAAGCAGACTGTAATTAATAAATCCATCGATACAATAATTTCCAGTAAGGAGATTGATTCGTTTTTATTTGAGAACCGATCTATATTTAAATTAAATGCTCCCCTCTTTCAAGTACGTTTCATACAACTTCCTCCTGATAACGTCGACATCAAAGAGATAAAGCGAAGTTTTCAGAGATTTGATTTGAATGATAGGTATTATTTAGACTCTCTGTCCTTTCAATTTACAAACCATATTTTAGCAGATACTGTTTGGATTAATAAAAGTAATTTGTTTTCTGAGGCTCGTTTTTTAAATCAAGAAAACTACAATAGATATATAAAAAAATCACAATTCTTTGAAATTGAGGACTCATTGGGGGTATATTTGTTCTTTGTAAAAAATTATCTCAATAAAGGAGATGTTTCACCAAAAGAGGTTTTATTACCTACCATAAAAAATATTATACTGAACCAGCGAAAGTTATTATATAACAGACAATTTGAAAAAGATATTTTATACGATGCAATTAAATCTAAGACTTATGAAATGTATTAATTTTTTACTCGTTTTCAGTTTTTTTATGACTTCAATGCAGGCTCAAGACGCTGCACTTTCGAGTAAAATTAAAATTGATGGAGTGTCCGCTGTGGTTGGAGATTATGTGATTTTGGATTCCGATATTGACAAAACATTGATCGAGATGGAATCTCAAGGTATTTCTACTAGTGAAATATCTCGTTGTCAATTGTTAGGAAAGTTAATGGAAGACAAACTCTATGCACATCATGCCATTCAGGATAGTTTGGAGGTGAGTGTTGAAGAAATATATAGCACTGTTGACCAAATCATTGACAACTTCACAAGACAGTTGGGTTCGATAGAAAAAGTTCTTGAATTTTATAATAAAAAAGATGAATCTACTTTTAGACAAGAAATTTTTGAAATCAATAAAATTCAAACCTTAGCTTCTATGATGCAATCGCAAATCATAGAAAATGTAGAAGTTACCCCAGAGGAAGTGCGTGTTTTTTTTGAGTCAATTCCAAAAAATGAATTACCTACTTTTGGAACTGAATTAGAAATTTCACAAATCGTCATTGAACCTGAGGTAAGTGAGAAAGAAAAAGACCGGATCATTAATCAATTAAAGACATTCAAAGAGGATGTACTTGAAAGAGGGTCAAGTTTTGCCTCTAAAGCAATTTTATATTCCCAAGATCCAGGTTCTCGTTCTTCTGGAGGTAAGTATACGCTTCATAGAAAACGTCCACAGATGGTTAAAGAATTTCGTGATGAGGCCTTTAGTCTTGAAAAAGGAGAAATATCTGAACCTTTTAAAACGGACTTTGGATGGCATATCCTAATGGTTGATAAAATTCGTGGTCAAGAGGTTGATGTTCGACATATTCTCTTGACTCCTAAAATTGAACCCAATCAACTCCAAGCAGCAAAAGAGAAATTAGATTTATTGAAAGAGAGACTTACTGCTGATGAAATTTCCTTTAAAGATGCAGCGCTTGAGTTTTCTGATGAAAAAGAGACCAAGTTTAATGGAGGTGTCTTGATTAATCCTCAAACTGGAGACACCCGTTTTGAACTAACAAATCTAGATCCTGTTTTATATAGTCAAATAAGAAATCTTAAAGATGAAGCAATCTCATCACCCATTGTTGAAGAGGATCGCTCAGGATTAAAAAAATACAAAATAATTAAAGTTAGTAATCGTTTTGATGAGCATACAGCCAATTATTCCGTTGACTACGTGCGTATTAAGGCATTGGCATTAAAAGAAAAGCAATTAAAAGTAATTCAGGAGTGGATGAATGAGAAAATTGAAGACACTTACATTAATGTTAACCGAGATAGTAAATTGTGTGACTTTAACAATAATTGGTTAAAGGTCTAAATTATTTGAAATATTTAGTGGGTACCCATAACATGCCGAAACATTCTCCCTTTTCTTTGTGAATATTTTTGTGGTGCATCTTGTGTGCACGTCTTAGTCCCCTTGCATATTTATTGTTGATGTTGCGTAGGATTTTAAATCTCTGGTGAATAAAAATATCATGCACAACAAAATAGGAAAGGCCATACACAAAGATGCCAATGGCTATGGGTAAACCAGCCCAAAATCCAGCCTCTCCCCATAATATTACAAATCCTGAACTTACTAAAGCATAAAAAATAAAAAACAAATCATTACGTTCAAACCAAGAGTTATGATCTTTTATGTGATGATCTTTATGTAGCGACCATAAAAATCCATGCATGATGTATTTGTGGGAAAACCAAGCCATAAATTCCATAAAACAAAAGGTGGTAAAAACTACAGCAATCCAAAGAATAGTCATGGGGAATATTGTGTTAAAGTAAGTTTAGTCTATATTTTAAATAACTTCGCGCAAAGACACTCATTTTTTGATAATTGGGAACTCGGATCCTTGTTCTCTGAATTGAAAGCGAAGGAGTTTTCTTTAGTTTAACAAGTAATTTTGTGTAGTATTTATATGCGGTGTATACACCAAATCTGGCTTCAACAGGGAGTTTAAAAATTCCCACTATCGCTTTTTCAAAATCAGCTTCAATTTCATCAATAATAAGTAACTTGGACTGTTCATCGAATTTGGTGAAGTCGACATTTGGAAAATAGGTGCGCTCTAAACCTTGAAAATCGTCTTTTAAATCACGTAAAAAATTCACTTTTTGAAATGCAGATCCTAATGCCATTGCAGGTTCTCTCAATTCATCATAGATTTTCTCATCCCCTTTAACAAATACTTTAAGACACATCAAGCCCACCACATCTGCTGATCCGTAGATATATTCTTTATATTCTGCCTGAGTTTTATAGACTTGTTTGGATAAATCCAAACGCATGCTCTTCATAAAGGCTTTGATGAGGTTATGGTCGATGTCAAATAAGTTTACGGTACATTGAAATGAATTAAGTATTGGGTTCATACTTATTTTGTCATTCAAGCTTTTGTATAAATCTACCTCAAAATCATTTAATAGTTTCTCTTTGTCATGTCCATGAAAGGTGTCAACGATTTCATCGGCAAATCTAACAAACCCATAAATGTTGTAAATGTGATTCCGTATGGAGGTGTCAAGCATTTTTGTGGCTAAAGAAAACGAAGTGCTGTAAGCGTTCGTTACCAGACGGCTACATTCTTGACTAACGGAATCAAATAAATTTATCATAATGATGGAACCAAATTTATAAATATAGATTAGTTTATAAATTTATAAAAAAGAGAAATAAAAAAAATAAATTGTTACACAAATATGTTTTGATTGAAATAATTTGTAACAAAAGTTTCTACAGATCTGTAGAGTTCAATTTTATTAGGAAGATTATCTGTATCAATTTCAAGCTGTTGAGGTCCAAATATAATTAATTTTGAGTTAGTTTGTGAGAGTAATTTTTCATGAAAATCATTCAAATAAGGCATGATCTCCTCCTTATTGGGCTCAACGGTGAGGTAAGTTACAAAATTAAATGTACTATTATAAGTAAAAAGGGTTTCCAAGCTAGAGGTTTGTAACGACTGACCTAAAAATATTGTACGATATCCTTTGGAAAGAATCAGGTAATTTAAGTACAAAATTCCCAATTCATGTATTTCATTTTCGGGCAAAAACAAAGCGAAAATCGGTTGATCATCATGATAGTTATTATTGCGTTGTAATTGTTCTGTTTGAACATGAATTTTTTGTTTGACCAAATTGGTGATAAAATGTTCATGTGTTGGAGATATTGCACCTGTTTGCCATAAAATCCCTAGTTCCTTCATTAAAGGCATGAACACGTCAATAAAAACATACTCAAAGTCATGGTGGTTAAGAATCTCATCATAATTATTATCAAACAAGTCACAATCAAAATTAATCATTGCTAATTTGAAAGCGTTAATAAATACTTGTTCGGAGTTTGATTTTAAAGCAATATTTCGGACTAAATCGGGAATTTCGTCGTCACTTAAACTTGCAATTTTGGAGATTTTAAATCCATGATTATATAAAAGCGTTACGTTCAATAGCGTTTTGAGGCTTTCAAGACTGTAACGTCTGATATTGGTATCCGTTCTTTCCGGTTCTAGGAGATTATAGCGCTTTTCCCATATACGGAGTGTGTGGGCTTTAATGCCTGAAATATTCTCGAGATTTTTAATGCTAAAAGTGCTTTTTATCTTTTTCATCGTCTATGTTTTCATTTAAAAGCTTAAACAAATATAACTAAAAAAAATGACTCTGATAGAAAGTGCGCACGAGAAGACTCGAACTTCCACGGGAATACTCCCACCAGCCCCTCAAGCTGGCGCGTCTACCAATTCCGCCACGTGCGCTTAGAAAAGTGACTTGGCTGGGGCTCGAACCCAGGACCCTCTCCGTAAAAGGGAGATGCTCTACCAACTGAGCTACCAAGTCATAAAAGTGATTCACCTCGGGCTCGAACCCAGGACCCGCTACTTCAAAGGGAGAA
>JAURBX010000128.1 GCA_030828745.1 Flavobacteriaceae bacterium
GATATTGAGGGATTAAATGCCAGTCAAACAACTGCGTTTAGACGCGCTTGTTTTAAAGAGAATATCAAACTACAAGTGGTGAAAAATACACTTCTTGCTAAAGCTATGGAGGCTTCCACTCATGACTTTGGTGAATTGACAGGAATCCTGAAAGGGAATACTTCATTGATGTTTTCTGAAACTGGAAATGCACCTGCAAAGGTGATCAAGAACTTTAGAAAAAAGTTGACCAAACCCACATTAAAAGGTGCCTTTATAGAAGAAGCCATTTACATTGGAGATGATCAAATTGACGCACTCGTTGCGATCAAATCTAAAGAAGAGTTGGTTGGAGAGATTATTACGTTGTTACAGTCTCCATCCAAAAACGTTATTTCCGCACTACAATCGGGAGGTGGGAAATTATCTGGAATTCTTAAAACACTTTCAGAACGCTAGTCCCTTATTAAATTGTACGCACTCAATTATATATAGATTAAATTTTTAACAGAAAAATCATTAACAATGGCAGATTTAAAAGAATTCGCAGAACAATTGGTCAACTTGACTGTAAAAGAAGTCAATGAATTGGCTGACATTTTAAAAGATGAATACGGTATCGAACCTGCTGCAGCTGCAGTAGCTGTTGCTGGACCAGCAGCTGCTGGTGGTGGTGATGCTGCTGAGGAAAAGACAGAATTTGACGTAATCCTCAAAGCCGCTGGTGGATCAAAGCTAGCTGTAGTAAAATTAGTAAAAGAGTTAACAGGTCTTGGGCTTAAAGAAGCTAAAGAATTAGTTGACAATGCACCTAGTCCTTTGAAAGAAGGTATTGCTAAAGATGAAGCGGAAGCGCTTGTAAAATCTCTAGAAGAAGCTGGTGCTGAGGTTGAGCTTAAGTAGTTTCAACTCATACCATTAAAGGCATAGGTCTTTGGATTTTTCCAAAGGCCTATACCCTTTTATAGTGCCCCCCTAATGTAATATGACCATTAAAAAACAGTTAGATGCCTAGTAAACAGAGCCAAAGAACAAATTTCGCAGGAGCAAAACATACTCCAATGTACCCGGATTTCTTGGATATTCAGATTAAATCATTCCAAGACTTTTTCCAACTAGAGACCAAATCTGACGAACGTAATGAAGAAGGTCTCTTCAATACGTTTAAAGAAAATTTCCCCATAACAGATACGAGAAATCAATTTGTTTTAGAATTTCTTGATTATTTTGTCGACCCACCTCGTTATTCTATTCAAGAATGTATCGAGCGTGGACTCACCTATTCTGTTCCTTTAAAGGCACGTTTAAAATTATATTGTACCGATCCCGAACATGAGGATTTTGAAACCATCGTTCAAGATGTATTTTTAGGTACCATCCCATACATGACTCCCAGCGGTACTTTTGTAATCAATGGTGCAGAACGAATTGTAGTTTCTCAATTGCACCGTTCTCCGGGGGTTTTCTTTGGTCAGTCCTTCCATGCTAATGGAACTAAATTATATTCGGCTCGTGTTATTCCATTCAAAGGTTCTTGGATTGAATTTGCTACCGATATTAATAGCGTAATGTATGCTTACATTGATCGTAAGAAAAAGTTACCTGTTACAACCCTTTTCAGAGCCATCGGTTTTGAACATGATCGAGATATCTTAGAGATTTTTGACCTCGCTGAAGAGATTAAAGTTTCAAAAACAGGAATCAAAAAAGTACTTGGCCGAAAATTAGCGGCGCGTGTTTTAAAAACATGGCACGAAGATTTCGTTGATGAAGATACAGGAGAGGTAATTTCTATCGAGCGAAATGAAATCATTATCGACCGTGATACCGTCCTTGAAAAAGAACATATAGAAGAAATTCTAGAGGCAAGTGTTAAAACCATATTATTACACAAGGTTGACGCACATATGTCTGATTACGCGATCATTTACAATACACTTCAAAAAGATCCTACCAACTCGGAAAAAGAAGCAGTAGAACATATTTACAGACAATTACGTAACGCAGAACCGCCAGATGAAGATACGGCACGTGGGATCATTGATAAATTATTTTTCTCTGATCAACGTTATAACCTAGGTGAAGTAGGTCGTTATAGAATGAATAAAAAACTGGGCTTAGACGTTGAAATGGATAAGCAAGTTTTAACCAAGTTAGACATCATTACCATCATCAAATATTTGATCGAGTTGATTAATTCGAAAGCAGAGATTGATGATATTGATCACTTATCTAACCGACGTGTACGAACGGTAGGAGAGCAATTATCTTCTCAATTTGGAGTAGGTTTAGCCAGAATGGCACGAACCATTCGTGAGCGAATGAATGTTCGAGACAATGAGGTGTTTACTCCCATTGACTTGATTAACGCAAAAACACTTTCCTCTGTAATCAACTCTTTCTTCGGAACCAATCAGCTTTCTCAGTTTATGGATCAAACCAACCCATTAGCTGAAATTACGCACAAGCGTCGTCTTTCTGCCCTTGGACCAGGAGGACTGTCAAGAGAACGAGCAGGATTTGAGGTGCGTGATGTACACTACACACACTACGGAAGACTATGTCCCATTGAAACCCCAGAGGGACCCAATATTGGATTGATTTCTTCCTTAGGAGTATTTGCTAAAGTAAATAACCTAGGATTCATTGAAACCCCTTACCGAAAGGTTGAAAATGGGGTAATCAATCTTAAAGAAACCATATACTTGAGTGCTGAAGAGGAAGAAAATCAATTGATTACTCAAGCAAACGTAAACTTTGATAAAGCAGGAAAAATTCTTGACGAAAAAGTTATTGCTCGAGACCAAGCCGATTTTCCAGTTGTAACTCCAGATCAAGTAAATTATACGGATGTTGCACCCAATCAAATTGCATCTATTTCTGCTTCTCTAATTCCTTTCTTGGAGCATGATGATGCGAACCGTGCATTGATGGGATCCAACATGATGCGTCAGGCCGTTCCTTTGTTGCGCCCTGAATCTCCAATTGTTGGAACAGGACTCGAAAAGCAAGTAGCTTCTGATTCTCGTGTATTAATTAATGCCGAGAACGATGGTGTGGTTGAGTATGTTGATGCCAATAAAATAACGATCAAATACGATTTTTCAGAGCAAGACGATTTAATCAGTTTTGATGGAGACACAAAATCGTACAACTTAATTAAGTTTAGAAAAACGAATCAGGGAACTTGTATTAACTTGAAACCGATTGTCCAAAAAGGAGATCGAGTGATCAAGGGACAAGTTTTATGCCAAGGATATGCAACCGAAGCTGGAGAATTAGCTTTGGGTAGAAACTTGAAAGTAGCCTTTATGCCTTGGAAAGGGTATAATTTTGAGGATGCAATCGTTATTTCTGAAAAAGTGGTACGTCAGGATATCTTTACCTCCATTCATATTGATGAATATTCCTTAGATGTTAGAGACACTAAATTAGGAACAGAGGAATTAACCAATGACATTCCTAACGTAAGTGAAGAGGCAACCAAAGATTTAGATGAAAACGGAATGATCCGAATCGGAGCAGAAGTGAATCCTGGGGATATTTTGATTGGAAAAATCACACCCAAAGGAGAATCGGATCCAACCCCGGAAGAAAAATTATTACGGGCCATCTTTGGAGACAAAGCCGGAGATGTAAAAGATGCTTCATTGAAAGCACCCCCTTCACTTCGCGGAGTAGTTATTGATAAAAAATTATTTACACGTTCTGTAAAAGACAAGCGTAAACGTAATCAAGACAAACAGGAGTTAGATGCATTGGAAGATGCTTTTGACCTTAAGTTTGATGCTTTGAAAACCGTTTTAGTTGAAAAACTATTCACCATTGTGAATGGGAAAACTTGTCAAGGAGTTCAAAATGATTTAGGAGAGGAAGTTTTACCAAAAGGTAAAAAATATACTTTAAAATTACTTACTGGGGTGGAAGATTACACGCACCTTACTAAGGGATCATGGACAACTACTGCAGAAATCAATGATTTAATTGCGGATCTGATTCACAATTATAAAATCAAAGAAAATGATCTTCAAGGGGCGCTACGTCGTGAGAAATTTACGATTAGTGTCGGAGACGAACTGCCAGCAGGTATTAAGAAACTTGCTAAAATTTATATCGCCAAAAAGCGTAAGCTTAAAGTAGGGGATAAGATGGCAGGACGTCACGGAAACAAAGGGATTGTTGCACGTATTGTACGTGAAGAAGAAATGCCTTTCTTGGAAGATGGAACTCCAGTAGATATTGTATTGAATCCCTTAGGAGTACCTTCTCGAATGAATATTGGTCAGATTTATGAAACCGTGTTAGGTTGGGCAGGTCAGAATTTAGGAGAGAAATATGCTACACCTATTTTTGATGGGGCGACCATCGAGGAAATCAATGCCTTGACAGAAAAAGGTAATGTTCCTTTATATGGACATTCTTATTTATATGACGGTGGAACCGGAGAACGTTTTGATCAACCTGCTACAGTAGGGGTAATCTATATGTTAAAATTAGGACATATGGTAGATGACAAAATGCACTCACGTTCTATTGGACCGTACTCTTTGATTACGCAACAGCCTCTTGGAGGTAAAGCACAGTTTGGAGGGCAGCGTTTTGGAGAAATGGAGGTATGGGCATTAGAGGCTTACGGAGCTTCTAGTACACTACAAGAAATTTTGACGGTTAAATCCGATGATGTCATAGGGAGAGCAAAAACCTATGAAGCCATTGTGAAAGGGGATACCCTGCCTGAACCTGGTTTACCAGAATCCTTTAACGTGTTAATGCACGAATTGAAAGGACTTGGACTCGACATTCGATTGGAAGAATAATTTAATTTAAGAAGACATTTAGCAATGGCTAGAAATAACGAAATCATTACCCAAAAAAAATTCAATAAAATTGCAATCGGTTTAGCTTCTCCAGAAGTAATTCTTGGAAACTCTCGCGGGGAAGTTCTTAAACCAGAAACAATTAATTATAGAACCCACAAACCCGAACGTGATGGATTATTTTGCGAGCGTATTTTTGGTCCCGTAAAGGATTATGAGTGTGCCTGTGGAAAATACAAGCGTATTCGTTACAAAGGAATTGTTTGTGATCGATGTGGAGTAGAAGTTACCGAAAAGAAAGTTAGACGTGATCGTGTAGGTCATATCAATCTTGTGGTTCCTGTAGCCCATATCTGGTATTTCCGTTCGCTTCCTAACAAAATAGGATACCTTTTAGGATTGCCCTCCAAGAAATTGGATATGATCATATACTACGAGCGTTATGTTGTTATTCAGCCGGGTATTGCTAAAAATGAAGAAGGTGAGCCACTACAGCCAATGGATTTCCTTACGGAGGAAGAGTA
>JAURBX010000156.1 GCA_030828745.1 Flavobacteriaceae bacterium
CACAACAACAGCAGCATTAATATCAATCACATCAGCACGAAAACGAACTAACATCTGAGGTGTCGTCTGCCCACTTATTCCACGATTTACATAGGGTTTTCCCTTGAAAAATTCGGGATGTGTTTTTAACCACTCTGAGGTGATGGAGTTCCCCATAAAAACAATACGTTGTTCTCCTTCTTTCATTGCATTTAGAACTGCGTTAGCTTCTTTAAATTCTTTAAAATTTGGCCAATCTTGCGCAGATATTGAGGTTGAAAATAGGAAGAAAATTAGAAAAATGGATGATGGGTGTCTAAACTTCATAAAAGTTACTTTTTAATAAAATTACTATTTTTCACTATCTTTAGTAGCATTAATCTTAGACTTTTTTAAGATTCACTAAACTTAAATTAAAAACACATGCATTTTTCAAAAAAGACATTTCCTGTACTCGTTTTATTGTATTTTTTTTCAGTTACGAGTCTGTGGGCTCAAAAGTATACTCCAAGTTCTGAAAATCTGGCGGCTCGCGTCGCGTTTCAAGAAGCTAAATTTGGAATGTTTATTCACTGGGGGGTTTATAGCCTCTTGGGTGATGGAGAATGGGTCATGCATAATCAAAACATTGCCATTGATGAATATGAAAAATTGCCCAGTTTTTTTAATCCTATAGATTTTGATCCTAAAGAATGGGTTGCTTTGGTCAAAGAAGCCGGTATGAATTACATTACGATTACAAGTCGACACCACGATGGTTTTTCCATGTTTGATTCTAAGGTAACGGATTATGATATTGTAGATGCCACTCCCTACAAAAAAGATGTTCTAAAGGCTTTAGCTGAAGAATGTCGCAATCAAGGAGTAAAACTGTTTTTTTATTATTCTCTTTTGGATTGGAATCGAGATGACTATTTTCCAAGAGGGAGAACGGGAACAGGAATACCTGGCAGAGGGGAAGGAGAATGGGAAAAATACATTGCTTTTATGAAGGCACAACTAAGGGAATTACTGACTAATTATGGTGAAATTGGTGGTATTTGGTTTGACGGTCATTGGGATCAAAAAGAATGGGATGGTAAGACTTTTGGTGCTTTAAAAGTAGATTGGCATTATGATGAAATTTATAAGATGATTCACGACCTTCAGCCCCAAGCCTTAATTGGTAATAATCACCATATCGGTGTAATTGATGGGGAAGATTTTCAAATGTTTGAAAAAGATTTGCCAGGAAAAAATACAACAGGTTGGGGAACAGCCGCAGATCAAATAGGTTCAGTACCATTAGAAGTTTGTGAAACGATCAATGGATCGTGGGGATTCAATCTTCAGGACCGTAAACACAAATCAGATAAAGAACTCATTCATTATTTAATCAAAGCAGCAGGGTATGGGAGCAATATGCTTTTAAATGTGGGACCCATGCCGAATGGGAAAATTCAACCTAAACATCAAGCATCGCTTCGTGCCATGGGAGCATGGCTCAAAGAAAATGGAGCAACCATCTATGGAACTCAGAAAGGACCTATAGCACCCAATGACAATTTTGTGTCTACTCAAAAAGGGAAAAGGGTTTATTTGCACCTTTTAAATCCAGAATTAAATACGATTCATATGGATGAGGTTCCTTTGAAAATTAAAAGCATTCGAGAGCACAAGTCACAGAAAAACCTTTCCTTCAGGAATGATAGATTTGGATTGGTCATAGATGTTTCCTCTATTTCTAAAGATTCTATCGATACAGTAATCCAAATTGAATTAAAATGAATCCTACCACCCAATTAAACCAACGTTTGCATTCGCTAGATTTTTTTAGAGGTCTTGTCATGTTCCTGTTAGTAGCCGAGTTTTCACACCTTTTTGGAGCTTTAATGAATACAGATAATCACTACATAACTGCTGCTGCAGATTTTCTTTTTCATCATGCACAATGGGAAGGCTTGCATTTTTGGGATTTAATTCAGCCTTTCTTTATGTTTATTGTTGGGGTGTCAATTCCTTATTCCTATGGGAATCGGTTGAAGAAGGGGGATTCGGAAAAACAGATTAGAAACCATGCTTTTCGACGTGCTTTTTTATTATTACTATTTGGATGTGGGTTGTATTGTATAGGTCCCGAAAAGATTATATTCCAATTTGACAATGTTTTAGCTCAACTTTCATTTACTTATTTGGTTGCTTTTTTATTGGTTAAAAAAACTCCTGTGATGCAAGTGAGTATCGCACTCCTATGTATTCTTGTTTCTGATTTGCTCTATCGTTTTTTTCCAGTCGTCGGTTTTGATCAAGCTTTTGTTGCAGGACAAAACTTTGGTGCATGGTTTAATATCTTGATTTCAGGCTACGAATACGGAGGACATTGGGCAGCTTTTAATGCTGTTCCAACAGCAGCACACACGATTTGGGGATTAATGGCAGGGCAATTGTTAATGCGTAATTCTTCACATTCAGATAAACTAAAACGTCTCCTAATTGCGGCGATTATTTGCTTAATATTGGGCTATGTTTCAAGTGTTTTTACTCCCGTTATTAAACGTATTTCTACAACTTCTTTCATTTTTTTATCGGGAGGATGGACTGTATTTGCATTAGCAGTTTGTTATTGGATAATTGACATTAAATCTTATCTTAAGAAAACTTTGGTTTTCACTGTGGTGGGGGTCAATCCCTTATTTATTTATCTTTTTGCTTCTGTGGGTGGAGGGGATTTATTCCAGAAAATTGTAAAACCATTTACAAATACTTTGATTGGAGGCTTTTCCCCTTGGCTAGCAAGTTTTATGTTAGGACTCATTGTTTTGTTCTCTCTGTGGTTTGTATGTTATTGGTTATATCAAAAACGAATTTTTATAAAAATTTAAGATGAGAGTACTGGTCCTTCTTTTTTTAGTTACGTGTTTTTTCAGCTGTGTTGAAACGGAAGAAAATAGGCAACAAAAACCAAACATTATCTATATTTTGGCAGATGATTTAGGCTATGGAGAGCTTGGGGCTTATGGTCAAAAAAAGATAAGAACCCCAAATTTAGATCGACTGTCGGCTCAGGGGATGCGCTTTACCCAACATTATACCGGGGCTCCTGTGTGTGCTCCTTCGCGGTATATGTTTTTGACTGGAAATCATGCTGGTCATGCCTACATTCGAGGGAATTATGAATTGGGTCAATTTTCAGATGAAATGGAAGGGGGTCAAATGCCAATCCCAGAAAGCACGCCAACTTTAGCCAAGATGCTCAAAAAGGCTGGATATCAAACAGCCATGGTTGGGAAGTGGGGTCTAGGAATGAATGCAACTACAGGAAGTCCTTTGCTTCAGGGATTTGATTATTACTACGGTTACTTAGATCAAAAACAAGCACATAATTATTATCCCACTCACCTCTGGGAAAACGATGAAAAAGCACCCTTAAATAACGATTATTTTTTAGTACATAAGCCAATTCAATCCAAGAGTAGTCAAGCGGACTTTGATCAATTTAAAGGGAAA
>JAURBX010000102.1 GCA_030828745.1 Flavobacteriaceae bacterium
CGACACACCAAAGCTTATATTCACGAATCCAACCTAGGCCTTCCTCTTGAAATTGGAGGAGATTATCGTTGGAGACGTGATGGTGAAGAACACGTTGTCAATCCATCAACCATTGCAAGTTTACAGCAAGCTGTTCGACAAAACAAACCCGAAAGCTACGCTGCTTTCGCAAAAATGATCAATGAACAAAACGAAAAATTAATGACCCTAAGAGGTCTGTTTGAGTTTTCAAGTTTTGACCCCATTCCCATTGATCAAGTAGAGCCATGGACGGACATCGTAAAGCGATTCAAAACAGGTGCCATGTCCTTGGGATCTATCAGTCAAGAAGCACATGAAAACTTGGCCATTGCCATGAACCGTATTGGCGGGAAAAGTAATTCAGGAGAAGGAGGAGAAGACAAACTTCGTTTTCAACCCGATAAAGACGGGAATTGGCGAAATTCTGCCATTAAACAAGTTGCTTCAGGGCGTTTTGGAGTTTCCAGTCACTATTTGAGCTCAGCAAAAGAAATTCAAATCAAAATGGCTCAAGGAGCTAAACCAGGTGAAGGAGGACAACTTCCGGGTCCCAAGGTAAATCCCTATATCGCCTCGGTTCGAAATTCAACCCCATACGTGGGTCTAATTTCTCCACCCCCCCATCACGATATATATTCTATTGAGGATTTAGCTCAATTAATTTATGACTTGAAAAATGCCAACCGTGCGGCACGAATTAACGTCAAATTGGTTTCAGAAGTAGGGGTTGGAACGATCGCTGCAGGAGTTGCCAAAGCGAAAGCCGATGTTATCCTAATTTCTGGTTATGATGGTGGTACAGGAGCTTCTCCCCTCACCTCATTAAAACACGCAGGGCTTCCGTGGGAACTTGGAATTGCAGAAGCGCAACAAACCCTTGTTATGAATGACCTTAGAAGTCGAATCGTCTTGGAATGTGATGGGCAAATGAAAACGGGAAGAGATGTGGCTATCGCCTGTCTGTTGGGTGCAGAAGAATTTGGTTTCTCTACAGCCCCACTGATCGCATCAGGTTGTATCATGATGCGCGCGTGTCACCTCAATACATGCCCCGTTGGTATTGCAACACAGGACCCTGAGCTACGTAAGAATTTCAAAGGGAAACCGGAACATGTGATCAATTATATGTATTTTGTAGCTGAAGAATTACGCCAAATTATGGCCGAATTAGGATTCAGAAGTATTGATGAAATGGTAGGTCAGTCGCAAAAACTAAACATGAAAAAAGCTCTTGAGCATTATAAAGCACAAGGAATTGATTTGTCCAATATTTTATACAAACCAGAAGTTCCCAATACAGTTCAAGAACGTAATACAAAACAACAAGACCACGGCTTAGAAAATGTTTTAGACTTTGATATTTTGAGTCAAGCACACCCCGCTTTGTACAGAAAAGAAGAACAACATTTAGAATACCGTATCAAAAATACCAACAGAACGGTAGGGGCAATCTTAAGTAATGAGATTTCTAAAATCCACGGGGCGGATGGTTTGCCTAAAGACACTTTGAGTCTAAAATTCAATGGTACTGCAGGTCAAAGTTTTGGAGGGTTTGCAACGCATGGATTGTTTATGAAAATAGTAGGAACGGCTAACGACTACTTTGGAAAAGGTTTGTCTGGCGCTACCCTTGTTGCTCAGGTACCTGAAAAAGCAAGTTTTGTTCCACATGAAAATGTTATTGTTGGAAATGTATGCCTATATGGAGCCACAAAAGGAGAAGCCTATATCAATGGAATAGCCGGGGAGCGTTTTTGTGTTCGTAACTCTGGAGCTACTGCGGTTGTGGAAGGAATTGGAGATCACGGATGTGAGTATATGACCGGCGGAATTGCTGTTGTTTTGGGTGAATTCGGAAGAAATTTTGCAGCAGGAATGAGTGGAGGTATTGCTTATCTATATAGCGAGGACGGAACCTTTGACGAAAAGAAATTCAACTTGGAAATGGTTGAATTAGAAGACTTACAAGAGGCTGACAGCGAAACCCTTCACAAATTACTAGAAAATCATATTGATTATACCAAGAGTCCTAAGGCTACTGAAATCCTGAAGGGATGGCCCGACTCAAGTAAGAAATTTATTAAAGTAATGCCAACAGACTACAAACGTGCTTTGGAGATGATGGCCAATCAGGAAACTGAAAAAACAACTTAAGTCATGGGAAAAATTAAAGGATTTATGGAATTTGACCGTCTCAAGGAGTCGGTGATTGATCCAAAAGAACGTATTAAAAATTACAATGAATTTACGGTAGCTCCTGATGAAAAGAAACTTCAAGAGCAAGGAGCGCGTTGCATGGATTGTGGCGTTCCTTTTTGTCATAGTGGATGCCCCTTGGGGAATTTAATTCCCGACTTTAACGATGCAGTCTATCAAAATGAATGGCAAAGAGCCTTAACTATTTTGCACAGCACCAATAATTTTCCTGAATTTACAGGAAGATTGTGTCCAGCACCTTGTGAGGAAGCTTGTGTTTTAGGTATTGTCAATCCTCCCGTTTCGATCGAACTCATTGAAAAATATATTGTAGAACGTGGATTTGCCGAAGGCTGGATAAAACCACAACCTCCTGAGCAGAGAACCGGTAAAACGGTTGCTATAGTGGGTTCAGGACCTGCTGGACTAGCAGCTGCACAACAACTCAACCGCGCAGGGCATACTGTAACCGTTTTTGAACGAGATAACAAAATCGGAGGTTTATTACGTTATGGTATTCCTGATTTTAAGATGGAAAAAAACGTAATCGACCGTCGGGTAGACGTTTTGATTGCAGAAGGAATTGAATTTAAGTGTAATGTCGAAATTGGTAAAACCATCACAGCAGAAGCTTTAGAAGAAACGTTTGATGCCGTTGTTCTTGCCACCGGTGCGACCCTTAAAAGAGAGCTTCCTATCCCGGGATCAGACTTGAACGGAGTGGTTCAAGCCATGGAGTTTTTGCCACACAACAATAAAGCCGTTGACGGACAACACGTGCGTGAAGCGCAATTTTTAGCAACCGATCGCGATGTAATTGTTATTGGTGGAGGAGATACCGGTTCGGATTGTATTGGAACTTCCAACCGTCATGGTGCGAAAAGTGTGACCAACTTTGAGCTTATGCCCAAACCCGCTGATGGTAGAACAGAAGAACATCCTTGGCCTTACTGGCCCTTCAAGCTCAAAACTTCTTCTTCACATGAAGAAGGAATTCACAGAGAATGGAGTATTTTAACTAAAGAATTTGTTGGAGATAAAAAAGGGAAACTAACTGGTCTTAAAACCGTAGAAGTACAATGGAAAAAAATCCCTGGGGAACGTCCTCAACTCATTGAAAAAGAAGGTTCAGAAAAACAATGGCCTTGTGATTTAGCACTTTTAGCGCTTGGATTTACAGGCCCTGAAAAGTCGCTCCCAGAACAATTTGGTTTGACTTTTGATGTACGTGGAAACATCAAAGGTGAAAACAATTACCAAACTCAAAAAGCATCTATTTTTACTGCAGGTGACTGCCGTAGAGGACAGTCCTTAATCGTTTGGGCGATCTCTGAAGGGCGCGAAGCTGCTCATCAAGTAGATGCTTTTTTAATGGGTAAATCAACATTGCCACAAAAAAATATGGCGGGCGATTTGATGGCCGTGTAATCTAATTCACTTATTGAAACAATAAATCCTCACTGTATAGTGGGGATTTTTTTTGGTAAAATAAAAGGGAGTTTAACAAAACTAAATTGAATGCGTCATTAAGGAAAGTAAAACCCCAATGCGAACCCCTACATTCATCTTGTTCACTTTTCTTTCTTTTCTATTACCCGCTCAACAAATCCTGCCTACTTTTGACGGAGTAGTTTCTCCTCAGGAATGGAAAGAGGCGGAGAAATTCAGCATAAAATATGAAATTGATCCGGGAAATAATATTCCATCCCCCCATCTAACCGATGTATTCATCACCTATTCAAAAACAGATTTATATGTGGGCTTCATCGCTTATGCGGACATGGAAAATTTACGTTCTTCAATCCGAAATCGAGACGAAGGCTATCAGGATGACAATGTGCTTATTGGAATTGAAACCTATGGTGATGGTCGTTTTATGGTGAGCGCGGGTGCGAACCCTGAGGGCAATCAACTGGACTTAAAATTATTATCCACAGGAAATGACGACGTCTCTTACAATATTAATTTTGAATCCAAAGCAAGTAAACACGAAGACAGTTATCATGTAGAATTAAAAATTCCCTTCTCCGTTTTACAGTTTAAAAATGCTCCCGAAATGACTTGGAAAATTTTATTGTTTCGTTCCACCTATACCGATTCTAACCGGAGTGGAAATTTAAATTTTCCCATTGATTTAAACAATCCTTGTTTACCCTGTCAAACACCCACTTCCCTTACCTTAAAAAACATTGAATCCAAAAATAGAGTAAGTCTTTTGCCCTATGTCTATGGGGGGCTCTCTGGAGAAGGAGACTCCAACGGCTTTGCCTATGGAAAACCCCAAGGAACCGTGGGCTTAAGCGGATTGTTTGATCTGAATAACACCACTTCGCTGGAATATGCGATTAATCCTGATTTTTCTCAAGTAGAAGCCGATGTTTCCAGAATTACTGCAAACAATACCTTTGCCATCTTCTTTCAGGAACGACGTCCCTACTTCAATGAAGGAAATGACATCATAGAAACAGAATTAAATACGGTCTATACCCGGTCGGTAAATAAACCTTTACTTTCCACAAAATTAATTAGTCAAGGAGAAAACCAACGCTTTTATTGGTTGACTGCCTTTGATGAAGCCTCACCCTATTTGCTTGCAGGTGAAAATCGTTCTTACTTTGGAGAAGGTAAAGCGGCTTTTTCAAATATTTTTAGATACCAAAGAAATTATGAGCATGGTAGTAATTTGGGGTTTTTAACCACCAATCGAATTTTTAGAGACGGGGGCTATGGACACACCCTCGGAATTGATGGTTTATTGCGTTTTAAAAAA
Source organism: Flavobacteriaceae bacterium (assembly GCA_030828745.1). Taxonomy (GTDB): domain Bacteria; phylum Bacteroidota; class Bacteroidia; order Flavobacteriales; family Flavobacteriaceae; genus MS024-2A. The sequence continues at coordinate 4,988 of JAURBX010000102.1, forward strand.
TCCTATACGGCCAGCTTTGAATACAATCGCAGTATCATCCTTGAGCCCCAAGCCGATTGGATTGAGGAAAATGATCGTATTGGTGATTTTTCAACCACCCTTGATGGAGAAAAATTGAATGGAAACGCACTTAATGTTTCCCTCAGTAGAAATACCAAAAACTGGAACACAGGCATCAACTACCAACAGTTTTCACCCCACTACCAAACGCCTTTGGGTTTTGTTACTCAAAATAGCATTCGAACCCTAAATGCTTATCAGAACTACCAACACTTTTTTAATAAAGAAGATTTTTTCAAACAATTAAATATTGAGATTGAAAGTGAACTCACCTACAACTATAATAACCTACGGAAATACTTAAGTTTTGATGCATATACTTACGTGCAACTGGATAATAACATTCGAAGTCAAATAAGCTATAGCCATATTGTGAATGAAGAATATGAAGGATTTAATGCCGAAGGAATGGATGTGTTTGAAATGTTTGTTGGTTATAATCCGACAGAAGCTTTTCGCCTGTCAGTCTTTACTAGCATAGGAGAGTCTATACGCTATGATGAAGAAAACCCAGCAGTGGGAAACAATTTTTTTATTGGAACCTTTAATAGTTTTCAAATGACTCCAAAAATTAGATTCAGTCCAAGTGTTCGCTATTCACAGCTAAAAAATAAGATGGATAATAGTCTCTATTTTTCAGGTTTTATAGCCCGTTCTGTACTGAATTTTCAATTCAACGATGCTCTTTCTTTTCGTTTGGTGGGAGAGTTTAATGACTTTGATAAAAACTTTTTTTACCAACCCTTACTTAAGTGGAATCCCAATCCGTTTACCATTTTCTACATCGGGGGTACTAACGGCTATTCTCAAATCAATACCAACAATCGCTATGGAATAGAAAACAGCCAACTGTATTTTAAATTTCAATACCAGTTTGATTTATAAAAGCCTTCAGTGCAAAATGAGTCTGTAAAAAGAAATCAGTTCTCATTATTCAGTGCTTTATTAATAAGTTCTGCCAGATCAATTCTGACTCCCTGCTTTATCGAGTCTGTTACCGTCAAAATTAAGACACGCTTGCCATTAAGCTTTAAATAAACCTTTTGTCCGTTGGGTAAATCTACCCCACTTCTTGAAAAAGGGTTTAGTTTAGGACTCATCACGCCAGGAATGAGTAAGGGTAAGCTTTGTGCGGTATTGTTTTCTAGGTAAAAAGCACGTTGTGGGGTGAGGGTTTGCGTGGTTTTCTTTTTTCCAGAACTCCCTTTTTGCAAGCTAAATTCTACCTTTAGCGTAGCTAAAAATCGATTTTCAAATTGCAAGTAATTCCCTGCTCCAATGGTTAATATATTCGTACCACCCTTGGGTATTCCAAAGCCTTTAACTAAGGAATCGGTCTTACGGTTATGCACTGAAACCCCCATTTCAAACTTGGATTTGTTCCATACTTTAGTTGTAAAACCTTTGAAGAAGGGATAATCAATTTGCACTATTTGTTTGGGAGGAATCAACAATTGTGAACGTTCCTTGGACTTCTGTTGCCCGAAGGAAAGGAAACAGAAAAAAAGTAAAATGGAGAGGTACTTACTCATAAGATAAAGATACAATGTTTGGTCTTATAAAAATTTGTAAAACAGTCACGACCAAGGTTCCCACCAAAAAAAAAGACCCGATCACGATTGTGAACGGGTCTTCGAAGAAGGCGGCGACATACTCTCCCACCAAATGGCAGTACCATCTGCGCTAGTAGGCTTAACTTCTCTGTTCGGAATGGGAAGAGGTGAGCCCTACTGC
>JAURBX010000057.1 GCA_030828745.1 Flavobacteriaceae bacterium
GTAATCATCGTTCCGCAATTAAAATCGATGATATCGGGCATTTTTTCTGCTAAGCTTGTATTAGTGGCAATTTTAATTACGGGAGTTATCGGATTTCCTGTGGGTGTACCCAGTCCTGTTGTAAACAAAATCACATTCGCTCCAGACCCTACCATAGCCGTAGTGCTTTCAACATCATTTCCAGGAGTACAGAGCAGTGAAACCCCTTTTTCTTTGACATATTCTGTATAATCCAAAATATCACGAATTGGAGAATTTCCAGATTTTTTTGCTGCTCCAGCAGATTTTATGGCATCGGTAATCAGCCCGTCTTTAATGTTTCCTGGCGAAGGATTCATATCAAAACCAGAACCAGCTTTAATTGCAGTACTCTCATATTGATTCATCAATGAAAGGAATTTATTGGCTAGAATCTTCGTTTCACATCGATTGGCAATTTCTTGTTCTACGCCACACAATTCAGGAAATTCAGACAAGATTGTTTTTCCACTTAGAGCAGCCAAAAGGTCACTCACTCTTCCTAAAGTAGGATTGGCTGTAATTCCAGAAAATCCGTCGGATCCTCCGCACTCCAATCCAATTGTAAGTTTAGCGAGTGGAGCGGCTTTACGTTCAATTGAATTTGCCTTTTTTATGGCTTTAAATGAGTCCGTAATTATGTTACTTAAAAAGTTTTCTGTAGTTCCTGATTTTTGCTGATCGTACATTAGAATAGGCTTGTTAAAAGAAGGATTGATTTCTTTTAAAGCAGTTTCAAATAATTTAACTTCTAAATGTTGGCACCCCAAACTCAAGACTGTAGCTCCAGCAACATTGGGGTTATTCACATAACCCGCCAATAATCGGGCTAATGAATCTGCATCTTGCCTTGTTCCACCACAGCCTCCTTGGTGGGTAATGAATCGTACTTTGATATTGTTTAAAGGGTGTTTTTTGTCCTCAGTCTCAGGAATCGACTGTTTTGGATTGTATTTTTTTCCTTTAATTAGATCACTTAAAAGTTGTTGATTTGGATCTTTTTTTGGGGGGTCAAATTCCTTTTCAAAAATAGTCTTAAGCGTTTGAATGTTTCTGTTTTCGCAAAAAACTAAAGGGAAAAAGAGCCAAATATTCTCCGTTCCTACTTGTCCATCCGAGCGATGATATCCCATAAAAGTTCGATCTTGCCATTTGGAAACATCGGGAGCTTTCCAAGGAGAATCTCTATTTTTCTCCTTTACTTTTTCGGTTTGATGAATCACATTTTCTGTAGTTAAAAGCCCACCCTTAGGGATGTACTCTGTAGCTTTTCCAACCAAAACTCCGTACATGTAGATTGACATCCCTTTTTCAAGATCTATTAGAGCCAATTTATGTTTGATAGGTATTTCTTCTTGCGCAATGATTTTTTCTGAACCCAGATGAATAGATGTATTATTTGAGATATCACAGAGCGCAACCGCTACATTATCATTGGAGTTGATTCGTAAGGCTAGTTTTGATGGGTTCATTGTATTGTGTTAATTTTCTAATTTAAAACATGTAATACTGTAATTATATTGTGTTGAAAATTTGGGGTAACCACAAGGTGATTTGTGGGATAAATGTTATTAAGATTAATGCAAAAACCATTGCAAAAAACATAGGGAGTAAAGGACGAATTACTTTTTCAATACTCGTCTTTGCAATTCCAATTCCGACAAATAATACGGAACCTACCGGTGGAGTACACAACCCTATGCAAAGATTGAGGACCATAATGATTCCGAATTGTATAGGATCAATTCCCAGAGTTTTGACTACGGGCAAAAAAATAGGAGTGAAGATTAAAACTGCTGGAGTCATATCCATGAATACGCCTACAAAAAGAAGTAAAAAATTTATGATCAGTAAAATGATGATTTTATTATCGCTAATATTCAATAAAAAATCACTCAGATTTTGGGGAATATTTTCATAAGACATAATCCAAGACATGCTCATGGAAGCGGCAATGAGAAGCATGACTACCGCACTTGTTTTTGCAGATTCAAGTAAAATTTTAGGAAGGTTATCTAGTTTAATTTCCTTATAAACAACTCCCAAAATAAGGGTGTACAGCACTGCGATTGCCGACGCTTCAGTAGCAGTGAAAAAACCGGAAACAATTCCACCAATAACAATAAAGAGTAATAATAAACTTGGAAAGGCAGTAATAAACGTCCTGAAAATTTCTTTAACGGAGCTCCTTCCAAAGGTCTTATAATGATGTTTTTTTGCCCAAATACCCGCTACAATCATAAGAAAGATCCCCGTTATTATACCCGGAATATAGCCTGCTAAAAACAAGGCTGCTATGGAGACACCCCCACTGGCTAATGAATAGACAATAAGTACATTACTCGGTGGGATAATAAGACCAATAGTTGCTGAGGTTATATTTACAGCTGCCCCGTATTCTTTTGCATACCCCTCCTTTTCCATTTCTGGACCTAGAATACTCCCCATAGCCGATGCTGAGGCCATAGCAGAGCCAGCAATGGCTCCCATAAGCATCGCTGAAATAATATTAATTAGAGCCAACCCACCGGGGAAAGCGCCAACAATCGTTTTTGCAAATCCAATCAATCGATCAGCAATTCCGCCATGCGTCATAAGTTGCCCAGAAAGAATAAAAAAAGGAATGGCTAATAATGCAAAGCTATCGAGCCCTGTGGCCATTCTTTGAGCTATGGTTGTAACTGCCGGTATCATGGGGATGGAAACTATAATTGTAAGGAGTGATGAAAGGGCGATACTCCAAGCCACTGGTGTACCAATACTGATAAAAAATATAAAACTTAAAACAAGGATAATAACGGGTAATATTTCCATGACTTATTCTGAGTTTGGAGTGATTTTATAAAAAATGAGGAGTAATCCGCTAATGGGTACAACAGCGTAAACCAAGGCAAGTGGAATTTGAAGGGATGGGGAATATTGCTGTAATTTCATTGTGATGTATACCAGCCGACCTCCGCCAATAACAAATCCTAGTGCCGCAAAAGTGATAATACTCAGTGAGATCAACCCTTTTAGCCACTTTTGTATTTTAGGACTAGCTTTTTTGGCAAAAAAATCAATGGCAACATGTTCATTTCTTCCTCCAACATATGCTGCCCCAAGTATGCCCAACCACATCATTAAATATCGTGCTAATTCATCCGTAAAAGAGCTTGGGTTATCGGTGAAATATCTACTAAATACTTGCCATAATACATTAATTACCATGATACCTAAGATAAGTACCAGTAATTTCCCAACAAAGCGATCAACTTGAGTTCTAATTTTTTTCATTCTGTATCTGATCAATTAAACTGGCGATTGCAGGATTTTTTTTGAAGTCCTCGTACATGGTTTTGGTTGCTTCTTGAAAAGGACTTTTTTCTGGATATGTAACTTTGACGCCTGCATCAATTACAGCCTGTAAGGATTCGTTCTCAGAAATGGTCCATAGTCTTCTTTGGTCCAGAATGGATCGATCAAGAGCTTCTTGGAGCCACGCTTGTTCTTGTTGGCTCAGACGATTCCATAAGTGCGTACTTGCCAAAAGGATGTCAGGGATCATGGTATGCTCATCAATACTATAATATTTACATACTTCGTAGTGTCTTGAAAGATAAAAGCTTGGAGGATTATTTTCGGCGGCATCAACTACACCTTGTTGAATGGAAGTGTATAATTCACCCCAAGAAATGGGAGTAGGTGAGCCCCCCAGTTGTTTGACCATTTCAAAAGCAGAAGCACTTTCTTGAACTCTAATTTTCAAACCTTCAAGATCTTTGGGAGTGGTGATTGGACGATCGCGTGTGTAAAAACTCCGGCTTCCTGAGTCATAATATCCTAGACCTTTAAGCCAATAATTTTCTCCTTCTTTTAACAATGATTTTCCAATGGGTCCATCTAACACTCGAAACAAATGTTCTTTGTCATCAAAAAGAAAAGGAAGACCAAAAATCCGCATGTTGGGAGCGAAATTTTCCATAACTGCTCCTGAAACTTTAGTCATGTCTAAGCTTCCTATTTGTAGTAACTCTAAACATTCTCTTTCACTACCTAATTGTTGGTTAGGATAAATTTGAATCCGCATTTTACCTTTTGAATTTTCATTAAGGTATTCATCCGCTTTGAGCATCGCTTGGTGAACAGAATGTGTTACATCCAAACCGTGACCCAAACGAATCACCCGTATTTTAGATTCACCCGAACATGAGATGACAAAGAAAATTAGAGCAAGAAAACAGAGCTGTAGTTTCATAAGGCGCTATTTTAATTTTTGTATACTTTTAAGCACTTTACTTACAGTAACCTTTAATTTTTCAAAATCTTTTTTCTCAATAATTTCTTTTGAAATTAACTTGGATCCCATGCCTACGCATGTTACTCCTGCATCAAACCATCCTTTTAAATTTTCTTCGGAAGTAGTTACACCCCCTGTAGGCATAATACAAGTCCAGGGTTGGGGTCCTTTTATGGCTTTAACAAATTCAGGACCATAAACACTACCTGGAAATAGTTTTACAATTTCCGCTCCGCGTTCTTCAGCGATTGCAATTTCTGTTAGGGTTCCGCAACCAGGAGACCAAAGTACTTTTCTACGGTTGCATACAATGGCGATATCCTCTCTAAAAACAGGAGTTACCACAAAATTAGCTCCGTTTTTTATATAATCACTTGCACAAGCAGCGTCTGTAATAGAGCCAACCCCTAATATCATTTCAGGAAGCTGTTCTTGAGCGAAAATGATAAGATCTCGAAATACCTCATGAGCGAAATCCCCTCGATGTGTAAATTCAAGCAGTCTTGCTCCACCCTCATAACAAGCTTGAAGTACCTGTTTAGCAATTGAAATATCTGGATGATAAAAAAGAGGAACCAAGCCTGTTTTTTGCATTTGATCGATTACTTGTAATCTTGTAAATTGTGCCATACTTTTTTTTTATCGAGCAACTCTGCCTGAGGCATCCCCACTCATTAATTTTTCTACTTCTGCGATGCTGACTAAGTTAGCATCACCTTTTATAGTGTGTTTTAAACAAGAGGCTGCAACGGCAAAGTTTAAGGCATTTTGATCATTCTCAGGATAGGTAAGCAAGCCATAAATGAGTCCTCCCATAAAGGAATCACCTCCCCCAACACGATCAACAATATCTGTGATCTGGTATTGTGGACTTTCATACATCATATTTCCGTCGTAGAGCACTCCCGCCCATGTATTATGCGAAGCTGAAATAGATCCTCTCAAGGTTGTAATGACTTTTTTAGCTTTTGGAAATTTTTCCATCATTTGTTGACATACGGAAAGAAAAGCACTCGCCTTTACTTCATTCCCTTGTGTGGTGATGTCTAAACCTTCGGGTTGGATACCAAAATGCATTTCGGCATCTTCTTCATTTCCTAGAATAATATCGCAATAGGAGGTGAGTTCTGTCATTATTGCTTCACGATCTCCTCCGTATTTCCAAAGTTTTGCACGATAATTTAAATCAGTAGAGATGGTAATTCCTAGCGAACTTGCAATCTTAACTGCCTCAAGGCAGGTGTCAGCAGCACTCTGGGAAATAGCAGGTGTAATCCCTGTCCAGTGGAACCACTGAACTCCTTCAAATACTTTTTTCCAGTTTACCATTTTGGGTTGGATTTCTGAAACAGAAGAATGCGCTCGATCATAAACCACTTTACTTCCTCTACTGACGGCTCCGGTTTCTAAAAAATAGATCCCAAGGCGATCCCCTCCACGCAGGATGTTTTGTGTATTTACTCCTCGTTTTCGCAGTTCCATTAAAGCACAATCTCCCAAATCGTTCTGGGGTAATCGGGAAACGAAATCTACATCGATACCGAAGTTGGCAAGGGAAACAGCTACATTTGATTCCCCACCTCCATAAACAACATCAAAAGAATTTGTTTGTGAAAATCTTAAAAATCCTGGAGGTGAAAGGCGAAGCATGATCTCACCAAATGTTACAACTTTATTCATGTTTAGTCTTAATCAATAATTAAAATATTCTTTTGCGTTATAAAAACTAATATCAGAAATAATTTTCCCGATCCATTTAGGATCATTGGGAAGTATCCCTTTTTCAATTTCATTCCCAAAAATATTGCATAATAAACGTCTGAAATATTCGTGCCGCGGGAATGATAAAAAACTTCTTGAATCGGTTAACATTCCAATAAAACAACTTATGAGCCCCATATTGGATAAAGTATTGATTTGATTCGTCATACCGTCTAATTGATCTAAAAACCACCATCCCGAACCCCATTGAATTTTTCCTTTTAAGGATCCATCGTTGAAGTTTCCAATCATGGTCGCCATCATTTCATTGTCACTCGGGTTTAAGTTATATAAAATAGTTTTGCTTAACTGATTGTGGGTGTCTAATTGATCTAAAAAACGAGAAAGATCATGTGCTATTGGATAGTTTCCAATGGAATCCCATCCTGTATCTGGACCTAATTGCTGTAACATACGCGTATTGTTATTGCGCATGGCTCCTAAATGAAATTGTTGCACCCAACCTTTTTTGTGGTATTGCTCTCCTAGAAACAATAAAATGGCGGTTTGGAATTGTTCTTCCTCAAGGGGGGATACTTTTTTTCCAGCTCTTCGTTTAGCAAAAATCTTTTTTACAGTTGCACGATCACTAATTTTATAGGGTACATGAGTTAGTCCATGATCGGAAAGGCGACATCCGTTATCATGAAAAAAAGAGATGCGTTTTTCTAAGGCTTGTAATAAATCATCGTAGTCAGAAATTTCAATACGAGCAGCTATAGACAGTAAATCTATATAATCATTATAGTCTGGATTTCTTATAAGAATGGATTTATCTGGACGAAAGGCCGTACTTACTTTAACAGTAAAATTAGATTTAATTAACTGTTGATGATGTTCAAGCGTGTCAATTGGATCTTCTGTGGTACAAAGTACTTTCACATTCATTTGAGTCAACAAGTTTTTTACTGAAAAATTTTCACTTTGAATTTGAGACTTGGTGTCTTGATAAATTCTTTGCGCATTAGCAGGAGTTAATAATTCAAATTCATTAAAATAGCGTGCTAATTCAAGTTGAGACCAATGATGAAGTGGGTTTCTTAAGGTATAGGGTAATGTTTTTACCCAATGATTAAACTTTTCTTCATCAGAGGAATCTCCCGTGATGTATTTTTCATTAATTCCCAAAGTACGCATCGCCCTCCATTTATAATGGTCTCTTGCAATCCAAACTTCAGTAATGTTTTCAAAACGTTGGTCTTCAGCAATTGCTTTGGGTGATAAATGATTGTGGTAATCTATTATGGGTAAGGTTTTGGCGTATTCATGATAAAGTAATTCAGCGTATTTATTTTCGAGTAAGAAATTGTTGTGAATTAAATTTTTCATTTAATGTATAGCTAGAATATTATGAAGTTTAATATTGAAAAACCTTACCACCCACAATTACATTTTGAGTTGTTTCATCAAAAGTGGCTTTTAAACCAGTTCTTAATGCAGCTGTAGTCATAATATTGGCAATAGAATGGTTGTATCCAGCTTCAATTGGACCATTGGTTTGTTTTCTACTTCGAACACACTCCATCCAGTTTAGCATGTGTATAGAGGTCATGTTATCCACCCCTGTATTTGCAGAGGTGACAATCTTTGTAGAAATATCAGACAAATTAGATTCTGGTAATAAATTAGCTTCCATGCCCATTGCTTTGGCTTGACGATTTTTTAATCCTCCATTGGGTGTTACTTTATTGGTTTGAAGGTTTAATTCACCTCCATTGGAGTAATAGATTTCTTTTGTACCCCCAGCTGAATTGGTAAAGCGTGATGAGTAAACCACTTGAAAGCCGCTATCTAAATCATCAGCGGGTCCGTAATCAAAAACAGAAGTCATGGTGTCATAGTTTTTTCTACCATCTTTCCATAAATAGATGCCTCCATTAGCAGCTACACTTCTTGGGTGATTCAAGCCTGAAAACCAATGAACGGTGTCAATTTGATGAGACATCCACTGTCCGGGAATTCCAGAGGAATAGGGCCAGAAAAGACGATATTCAAGATATTTTCTGGGGTCCCAAGCTTCATAAGGACGATTCATTAAGTATCGTTTCCAGTCGGTATCTGATTCTCGAATTTCTTTTGTCAATTGGGGGAGTCTCCAGCGTCCAGGTTGATTTACATTCCAACTCATTTCAACCATTACGAGGTCTCCAAATTTTCCTTCTTTAATGAATTTATTGGCGGCATGATAGTTCCGTCCACTTCTTCTTTGAGAACCAATTTGAAAAACAATTCCAGATTCTTCAACAGCTTTTCGTCCCACCCGCGCATCTTCCATGGTTTCAGCAAAAGGCTTTTCTACATAGGCATCTTTTTTTGCATTGGCTGCTTGAACAGTATGCAGGGCATGTTGAAAATCGGCTGTAGAAATGATCACAGCATCAACATCATTCTTTTCATATAATTCTTCGTTGTTTCTGTATTTTGTAGCTTTATTTCCCGTTTTTTGTTTGAGATAATCCGCACCTTCTTCTCTTCTCCGATTCCAAATATCAGAAACCCCCACCAATTCAAAATTCATTTTTTCTTGATGATCAGTAAATGCAGGAATGAGGGAATGTTTACAGCGATTTGAGAAGCCAATAATTCCTACTCTGACACGATCATTTGCACCGAGTATTTTACGATAGCTTTTGGCACTCATTGAAGAGGTGATTCCTAGGCCTAGTGCTCCTGTTGCTAAGCTTGTTTTTTTAATAAAATTTCTTCTAGTACTATCCATGATGTTTGTTGTTTAAAATTCTTTGATTTTGATGTTTTTAAAGGCCACCTGATCACCGTGGTCTTGGAGAAGAATATGACCTTGTGTCCAAGTTCCAAAACCTCCCCATTTTTCATATTTACTTTTTTCAACTAATGCTTGAAAAGCTTGGCTGTGTCGATCGTATGAAACGACTAGTACATGGTTCAGCCAGTGTTCAACATGACTGCCTTTGACTACAATTCGAGCGTTATTCCAAGTGTTAATTCCTTTGAAATTTTTCCCTCTTCCTCCAGTAGTTTGATTTTCTGCACGGATTAAATCGTATAAAGAGCCTACGGTTCGATTACCATTTTTCCCTTGCTTTGCATCGGGATGATTTCGATCATCTAAAACCTGAAATTCCAATCCAATAGCAGATCCTTTTCCTTTGTTTAATAGTGTGTTGACAAAGTATTTGATACCACTATTAGCTCCTTTGGTAAGCTTAAAATCAACACTCAATTCAAAATCGGAAAAAGTTTCTTGGGTAACAATATCTCCTCCGTTTTCAGATTCCAATCCCATTGAGGCTTCCACTATGAGACTTCCTTCCTGAATCAGCCAGCCTTTTTTTGGGAAACTTGATTTATTGGCACTTTTCCAACCTTGCGTAGTTTTTCCATCCCATAATAATCGATAACCTTTTCGAACTTCGTTGGGAGTGAGTGTATTGTTCAAATAACTAATTTCATCTGCATGAGTTGCGGTTGAGTTTTTAAATTTTTCTAAGTTCTGGGTCATTATCTTTATATTTCTCCAGCGTACTTTTTTTCCATCCTCTTCTTTGTTATTGATGCTATGTACTTGGAAAGCTATAAAACCTTCTGATGTTAAATCATCTACTAAATTTGCACATTGAATACCGTTAATATACGTTTTAATAGAACTTCCAATCGCTTCAATGCGATAATGATTCCATTCTCCTGTTTTGAATGCTTCTTGACCCTTTGGATTTCTTGTCATGGGATACAACCATCCACGACGCGCTTCATCATAAATTCCTCCAGCCCATTTTCTGGAACTGGTTTCAATTTCACATTGATATCCATGGACTCTCCCATTTTTGAATTCAGGAGATCTATTGCTTCTAAATTGCACGCCAGAATTTAATCCGTTGTCAATCATGACTTCAAATTCGAGTATAAAATCGGAATACCTTTTTTTGGTGGCCAAAAAACTATTTGGGGTATTAAGTTTGGAAACACCGACCAACACTCCCTTGTATATATTAAAGGCAGCATCACCATTTAGTTGCTCAAAAGCATCAAGGGTATCTTCTTCAAATAACATTTCCCATTGTGCATTTTGAGCTACGATGGGGTTAGATGTTATTAAACAAATAAACAGTATCAATGGATACAATTTTCTTAAAAATAGTTCCATTGAGTAAAATAGGATGGGTTGAGTATTCACTTCTAAATTCATTTTGTTATATTGAAAGCTCATTATTAACGAATATAAACTTTTTTAAAGTTGTAATGAATTCTAGATTTCTAATACTTTTATAAATCAAAATTTTTAAAACAAATGAAAAATGATAGGAGGCGATTTATAGGTACAGCAGCGACCCTACTCTCTGCCTCTCTAGCTTACCCAAAAAGTGGGTTTTCAATTCTTGATTTAAAGGGATTAAATACAATTCGAATAGGAGTCATAGGAACGGGAAGTCGGGGGATGGGTTTGATGCGTATTCTTTCTAAAATGGAGGGAGTAACGATGGTAGCTTTGTGCGACACGCTACCTTTCCGATTAAAGGAAGCTTCTCAAATCGCCCCTAAAGCGAAGACCTATATCCGTCATTTGGATCTTCTCGAAAACAAAGAATTGGATGCTGTGATTATCAGCACTCCTTTGAGTACGCATGCCCAAATTGCTACTGAGGCTGTGGATGCCAATGTGCATGTTTATTGTGAAAAAACGATGGTAAAAGGGGCTAAGGATACTGTCCAATTGGTCAACAAAGTTTTGACTAACCCTAAAAAAATA
>JAURBX010000152.1 GCA_030828745.1 Flavobacteriaceae bacterium
ACCTTATTTCATGGGCCTCCTGGACTAGGGAAAACCACCCTAGCTCATATTCTAGCAAATGAATTACAAGTCGGGATTAAACTTACTTCAGGACCTGTTTTGGACAAACCGGGAGATTTAGCTGGTTTACTGACTAATTTACAGCCTCGGGATATATTATTTATTGATGAAATCCATCGTCTCAGTCCCATCGTAGAGGAATATTTATATTCAGCCATGGAAGACTACAAGATCGATATTATGATAGAATCAGGACCTAATGCCAGAACCGTCCAGATAAATTTAGAGCCTTTTACTCTGGTGGGGGCAACTACCCGTTCAGGACTTTTAACAGCTCCCATGCGAGCCCGTTTTGGAATTAGCAATCGTTTGGAATATTACTCTACTGAATTACTCTCTACCATCGTAGAACGAAGTTCAGAGATACTTAATGTGCCTATTGATCAAGATGCCGCTATAGAAATAGCAGGAAGAAGTAGAGGAACACCAAGAATCTCTAATGCCCTATTGCGACGTGTTCGTGATTTTGCTCAAATCAAAGGGAATGGCACTATTGACATGAAAATCACTCAATATGCTTTAAAAGCTTTACAGGTGGATGCCCATGGATTGGATGAAATGGATAACAAAATATTAACTACACTTATCGATAAGTTCAAAGGAGGTCCCGTTGGAATTACAACCTTAGCAACTGCTGTTTCAGAAAATGGTGAAACGATTGAAGAAGTGTATGAACCCTTTTTAATTCAACAAGGGTTTATCGTGCGTACCCCGCGAGGACGAGAAGTTACCGAATTGGCTTATAAACATTTGGGACGTATCAAAGGAAATCAAGGCGGATTGTTTTAATCGTTTTTATCCCATGCTTGACCGAAGAGCGCACTATTCTAATCTTATTAAACACAAAGCTAAAGACCTGGGGTTTCTATCATGTGGAATTGCAAAAGCGAGTTTTTTAAGTGAAGAAGCTCCCAAATTAGAGCAATGGCTTCAGCAAGGCAGACATGGAAAAATGACCTATATGGAAAATCATTTTGATAAACGCCTTGATCCGACGCTGTTAGTTCCCGGAGCAAAAAGTGTGGTGTCTTTATTGCTGAATTATCACAGCGAAGAAAAGCAAAGTGATCCTGAAGCGCCTAAAATTTCCACCTATGCTTACGGTCAAGATTACCATACCGTTATAAAAGAGAAACTGACCCAACTGATGCTTTATTTACGTGAGGAGATTGGTGAAATTGAGGGTCGAGTATTTGTAGATTCTGCACCGGTAATGGATAAGGCGTGGGCAAGTCGTTCGGGATTGGGTTGGGTAGGAAAAAACACCAATTTAATCTCAAAACAAGTGGGTTCTTTTTTCTTTATTGCGGAACTCATTATTGATCTTCAGTTAGAGTATGATTTTCCTGTTGCCGATCATTGTGGAAGTTGCACCGCTTGTATTGATTCCTGTCCCACAGAAGCTCTTACAGCTCCCTATCAGATTGATGGGAGTAAATGTATTTCTTATGCTACGATTGAGCTAAAAGAATCAATTCCTGAGACCTTTAAAGATAAAATGGAAGGTTGGGCGTTTGGATGTGATATCTGCCAGACGGTCTGTCCATGGAATCGATTTGCAAGCCCCCATCAAGAACCAGCTTTTCAACCTAAGGAGGAGTTACTCGCCCTCACAGCAAAAGACTGGCAGGAATTGACGGAAGAGACTTTCAAAAAAGTCTTTCAAAAAAGCGCAGTGAAGCGTGCAAAGTTTTCTGGCTTGAAGCGAAACATCAAGTTTTTATCTTAAACGAGGATTCTCTGATACAAAGTTTAACAGGAATTGTGGTTGTTGTAAATTCTTCTTTTTCTTCATTTCGAGGTTCTTGAGTTTTGGTAAACACTTCAATTACTTTTTTACCCATTAAAAGACCATTTTGTTCTACACTGCTCAGGGAGGGTTCAGTAAGAGCCGAAATTTTCCAATTACTGAATCCTATTACAGCAATATCCTTGGGAACTTTTAACCCATATTTTTTAAAATAATGTATTGCACCTATAGCGGTACTATCGGTCATAGAAAAAAAGCCATCCACCTCTGGAGCGATTTTTAAAAGTTTTTTTGCGTTTTCAAATCCTTTTTCAAAACGATCTTCTTCACAGACCAAACACCATTCTTTATGAAAAGGAATTTTGTAGTGTTCAAGAGCTTTCTTGAATCCAATAAACCGGTCAATAGACATTTGAGGGATAAGATTTCCTCTAAAGTGCGCAATGTTTTTACATCCTTGCTTGATTAAATGTTCCGTGGCTAGAAAAGCCGCTTTTTGATCATCAATAATAACTCGAAATGAAGGATCAGATTTGGCAATTCGATCAAAGAGAATGATTGGGATTCCCTGTTTCTGAACCTGCTTCAAGTGAACGTATTTATAGGTTTTCATGTGTTTAAAGATGCGAGAGAAATGGGAGTTATTACATTAAATAATGAGAAAAAGTTAATTCTTGTGACTCAAAACCAAGATCGTTTACTTGTTTTTGAAAAAAAGTAAATACCAAAATTCTATTGTTGGAAATTAATTTATGTTTGTAAAAACGCATTCTTGCGTATTCCAGAAAAATAGTACTTTAGCTTCAATAAATTCAGATATATTTACAGGGTATTATTTTAAAATTTAAATCCACTTTTACTTTAAAATAGTTCCCCATAAATGAACCCTAAAAATACAAATGAAATGAAAATAAATGCTGTTTTATTTTTTATGCCTTGCCTACTATTGCTGAGTTGTTCTTCTTTTGAGAGAGATTTAGCTTACAAAGAAAAACTTCAGGACCCTGAGCTTTTTCAGGATGCTATGCAGAATCTAACCAATATAGTGGTCTACGATATTTTTTCCCCTCCAGTGGCTTCAAGAGTTTATTTGTACCCAACCCTAGCGGCTTATGAAGTGGTTAGACAATCGCTTCCCACTGAATTTAATTCTTTGGCGGGACAAGTAAAAGGATTAAATCCTTTACCCAAGGCTAACGAAAAGAACGTTGATTATAACTTAGCAGCACTTTATGCTTTTATAGAAGTGGGTAAAGCACTTATTTTTTCAGAGGATAAGATGGAGGAATTTGAACTGGATTTTGCCAAAAAAATTAAGCAATTCAATGTCCCCAGAAGTGTAAATAAGGATTCAAAAGCCTATGGGTTAGTAGCTTCAGAAGCAATTTTGAAATGGGCGTCAAAAGATTTGTACAGCCAGACCCGTACCTTTCCAAAATATACCATTCGTGAGCAGGATCAATTTTGGAAACCTACTCCTCCAGATTATATGGATGGAATTGAACCCCACTGGAAAGAAATTAGAACCCTCATTTTAGATTCATCAAATCAATTTAGCCCTAAACCTCCATTAGATTTTGATTTGAAAAAAGGGAGTCCCTTTCAAAAACAACTCTGGGAAGTGTTTGAAGTAACAAATAATCTAGACGAAAATCAAATAGAGATTGCAAAATTTTGGGACTGTAATCCTTATGTGACACATCATAGAGGACATGCGATGTTTGCAACCAAAAAAATA
>JAURBX010000098.1 GCA_030828745.1 Flavobacteriaceae bacterium
AATTTGAGAGTATACAATAACATTTTATGAAATTTTTAGACGCAGAGCCTTTCAGAATTAAAGTGGTTGAACCCATAAAAAAAACGACAAGAGCGGAGCGAGAAGCTTGGATAGAAGAAGCCGACTTTAATGTTTTTAAACTCAAAGCCGAACAGGTTTATATCGATATGTTGACGGATAGTGGAACTTCTGCAATGAGCAGTGCCCAGTGGGCCGGAGTAATGATGGGAGATGAGTCCTACGCGGGAAGCAAGAGTTTTTTTAATCTCCAAAAATCGGTTCAAGATATCATGGGATTTCCTTTTGTACAGCCAACACATCAAGGGCGTGCAGCAGATTTTATAATGTCTCAGTTATATGCTAAAAAAGGAGGTTTTATTTTAGGAAACTTACATTTTGATAGTTTTAAAGGACATGCAGAAATCGCAGGTTCTACTCCTGTAGATATGATCATTGAAGAAGGAAGAACGGCTAATTCGAATCCGCATCCTTTCAAAGGAAATATGGATGTAAAAAAATTGGAACATTTTATTGCTGAGCAAGGTGCTGCACAGATTCCTTTGATCATTATTACGGTGACAAGTAATGGAAATGGTGGGCAGCCTGTTTCTATGGAAAATATCAGAAGCGTTTCTGCTATTGCGAAAGCTCATGGGATTCCTTTGATGATTGATGCTGCTCGATTTGCAGAAAACTGTTATTTCATCAAAAAACGTGAACAAGGGTATGAGGACAAGACCATTCATGAAATCTCACTAGAATTATTTTCTTATGCTGATGGTTGTGTAATGAGTTCAAAAAAAGATGGCTTAGTTAATATAGGAGGCTTCATCTGTACAAGACATGAAGAGTTATTTCCAATGATCAACCAATTAGCAATCATAAATGAAGGATTTGTGACCTATGGAGGTATGAGTGGTAGAGACTTAGAGGCGCTGGCCATAGGAATGTATGAAGGGATTCAAGAAGATTATTTAGAATATAGAATTGATCAGGTTGCTTATTTAGGTGAACAACTCGCCAAAAAACGGGTCCCAATCATACTGCCAACAGGTGGGCACGGTGTTTATGTAGACGCTCAAAAGTTTTATCCTAATATCCCTCAATCTGAATTTCCAGGACAAGCTCTGGTTATTGAGCTTTATAAAACAGCTGGTGTTAGAGGAGTTGAGTTGGGTTCTTGTGCTTTTTCAAAAAAAGATCCTGACACAGGAGAAATTATTTTCCCAGATTTAGAACTTGTACGTTTGACTGTTTCCAGAAGAGTATACACAAATCGACATATGGATGTTGTCGTAAATGCTCTGGCCGATGTATACGAAAGAAGAGACCAAATGAAGGGTTTAAAATTAACTTACGAAGGTCCCATAATTAGTTTGCGTCACTTTACAGCAAAATTTGAACCCATACTTTAATTTAAGAATTAATCATTACATAAGATAAATGAAAACATTTAATTTTTTTGTTCCTACGCAAATCCGATTTGGAGTAGGCAGACTTATAGAACTTAAAGAATTTGCGCCTAGCTATGGACAAAAATGTTTATTGGTTTCAAGACCACTAGACGGATCATTAAAAGAAACCTATTCAGATATTATAGTCTTACTTCAAGCAGTTAATATTGAGGTGTTCTTTTTTGATGAGGTAGTTCCAAATCCGACTATAGAAGGAGTTGAGAAAGGAGTCGCAATTGCACTTAAAAATAAAGTTGATTTTGTATTGGGCGTTGGTGGAGGTTCAGTTTTAGATACGGCAAAACTCATTGCTTTTCTTCATAATTCTACTGCTAAAATAGACTGGAATAAAGCAATGTCAGACTACGATAATCCTTTTTCAATGACTCCTAGTCCAAAAGAATCTTTGCCTTTTATTGCGGTCTCTACTACTTCAGGAACAGGCTCTCAATGTACACAAGCTGCTGTGGTCTCGGATACAAAGAGTAAAAATAAGGTAACGCTATTTCATGCGGGACTTTTCCCCGTTATAGCCATAGTCGATCCAGAATTGATGTGCTCTGTACCCAATAAAGTTACCGCCGCTACTGGATTTGATGCTTTTACCCATGCGTTTGAAAGTTTTTTAGGCGGTAGAACCTCACCTATGACTGAGCAAATGTCTCTACAAGCCATACAATTAGTTCTGGATAATTTACCTAAAGCAATTGCAGATCCAAAAAATATCGAAGTAAGAAGTAATTTGGCATGGGCAGATACCCTTGCTGGAATGTGTTTAGCCAATGGTGGAGCAGATTTGCCTCATCCATTAGGAGAGATTATTGGAGGGATTTGTCCTCGTGTTGCGCATGGAGATACGCTAGCAATGGTATATCCCGCTTTTTTAAATTACAAGGCAGTGGAAGCTCCCGATAAATTCATTCTAGTAGCGAATCATTTGAACTTAAAACCAGACCCAGCTGCTTTAATTGAAGCAATTTTGAATTTATTTCAATTAACGGGCTTGTCTACTGCATTAGAAAAAGCAAATCTAACCCAACAAGAAATTGAATCGATCATGGGTCACCCACTATTGAGCCAATTGCAACCAGAAAATAGCGATAGAATTCATCAAATGATGGATGAAAGTTTGAACAAATAATTATTATGAAAAAAATTAAAATAGCGGCCGGATTAGCACATGTAGATTATGGACATCTAGCGGATATTGTCAAAGAAGCCACAGAGGCAGGTGCTGATTATATCCATTCAGATGCTGCCGATATGCATGATTTAAAGAATATGCAACTGATGGGGGGACATCAAATCATTGAAGGAATTAGAAGTCATACCGATCAACCCATTGAATGTCATATTTATACTCAGACATGTGATTTGCTATTTATTGAAAAACTTGCAGAAGTAGGAACTAATATGTTAATCCTTCCAGCAGAACATTTTATAGGCGCTCCTTTAGCTTATATCATTAATTGGTGCAGAGAGCGGTCTATGAAAGTTGGACTTACAATAGGTCTATATACACCTCTTTCCTTCGTTGAAGAGTCAATTTATGATATTGACCGATTACATATTGTAGTCCATGGCGTGGATGAAACTGACGGAAAAGATAATTGGGGCTGGAGAAGCTCCTGTCTTGATTTGCTTAAAAGAGCTAGAACATTAGTGGATGAAAAAAATCCAAAATGTGAAATTGCAATTGATGGTGGGATTCGCTCAGACAATTTGGCTCCACTTATTGCTTGTAAGCCAGATGTAGTCGTTTTATCCTCAGCAATTTTTAAAGACCCAGAAGGAATAACAGCAGGTTTAAACAGATGTGCAAAGGCAATAGAAGAAGCCCAATCTAAATCCCAGATAAAATGAAAATAGTGAAGCCATCTTATGTTGATTTGAATCTAAACAGTACTTCAAAAAAAGAGGCTATTTCTCTCTTGGTAGACCATCTTTGTAATGAAGGTAAGCTAAGTCAAAAAGACCCATATCTCGAAGCCGTTTTACAACGCGAAGAATTACTTTCAACCTATTGTGGTTATGCAATTGCAATACCCCATGCAGAATCTGCAGCAGTAAATGAAGCTTCATTTGTTTTTGGAAGAACATCCGCTATGGTTTGGGATGAGGAGGATGAACTTGTAGAATTTATTGTTTTATTGGCTATCCCCTCGGTTGAAGAGGGTAAGGAAAATAAACATATTGAAATAATGTCTAATGTGGCCACTATAGCCTTAGAAGAAGATGTCAGGAAAAAATGGGCTAGTGCCACTACAATTGAGGAAATCATAAACACGTTTAATTAATAATTATGGTATGAATTTTTGGAAAGAAACCGCAAATGTTTTTAGAGAGACAGGAATACATTTCCGTACAGGAGTTTCCTATATGTTACCCGTTTTATTAATAGGAGGAATGGTAGGGAGTCTCGCTGTTCTTGGGGGAAATGAGTTATCTGAGGGGTCAATTTGGAAAGTTTTTAAAGACATAGGTTCCATTGGATTAACTTATTTTGTTCCTATTATGGCAGCCTATACTGCCTATAGTATTACGGATACACCAGGAATTGCTCCAGGTTTTATTGTGGGTATTTTGGCACAACAAATTGATACTGGGTATTTAGGAGCACTTTTTGGAGGTATACTAGTGGGATATGTAACCTTTATGTTATTAAAAGTAGAGCTAAATGATATGTTGCAAAGTACATGGGGATTTATGGCTCCGGTATTAAGTACTTTAATTGTGGTCGTTTTCATGGTTTATGTTTTAGGTCCTCCTATAGCGTGGTTGATGGGCCTTATTTCTGTGTTTTTATCAAGCTTGAGTGAGCATGGGTCTGCGGCAATGGGTGCAGTGATGGGTTTTTTAGGAGGAGTAGATTATGGTGGACCATTCAGTAAAACACAAAGTACTTTTGCTACGGCGGTAATGGATTTGGATTTATATGTCCCATTAGGTATCTGTGGCTCTATTGTTACCGTTCCTCCCCTAGGTTTGTGTTTGGCAACTTTTTTAAAGCCCAAACTCTATACAAAATCAGAAAGAAAATATGCTAAAAGTTCATGGGTTTATGCTATTGTTGGTGGATTTACTGAGATTGTAATTCCTCTAGCAGTTGGAGATTTAGTAAGAGTAACTATAGCAACGGCACTTGGATCAACCATTGCTGGACTTATTGCAGGCTTTTTTTTATTAGAACTTAGTACTCCTGTTCTAGGAATTGCTCAATGGTTCTTTTACAACAAACCATTAGTTTTTGTAATTTGTGTTATCGTAGGGTCATTAGTGACTGCTTTGACCGCAAATTTTTTGAAAAGTATTAGTAATAGAGATATTGCAGCTTTAGATGCTGCGGACGATGAAATAAGTTAATTGTAAACAGTTAGGAAATGAAAATTGCACTAATAACATCATGTTTGGCTGGGGTTGCTCACAGTAAAATGGCAGCAATTGCACTTCAAAAAGAGGCAGTGAAAAGAGGCTATGAAATCAGTATTGAACAGCAAGGAGGTCATAAAATCCCGGTAAAATTAACCCCCAATCAGATTGAGGAATCAGATATAGTGATTATCGCAAAAATGGTTACCATTAATGGAAAAAACCGTTTTAAAAACAAACTCATATTAGATGTTAGTGTCAATAAAGCAGTTCGTGATCCCCAATCTATTATTAATCAAGCAGAAGAATTAATAGCAAAATCCTCATGATTGAAAAGCAAATTATTATTAAAGATAATGTTGGGTTCCATGCAAGAACAGCGTCCTTGTTTGCGAAAAAAGCAGTTGCATTTGAGTCTGATGTCGCAATTCTTTTTAATGGAAAAAAAGGGAATGGAAAAAGCACATTGTCATTAATGACGCTTGGGGTTAAAAGCCAAGACGAAATTACGATTTCCGTTTCTGGATCAGATGAATCTTTTGCCATTGAATCATTAGTTACTTTGATTGAAAATAATTTTAAAGAGTAAAAAAATTAAAACTTTAAAAGGAATATCTGCATCTGTTGGAATCGCTTTGGGTCCCGTTTTCATTGTTGAAAATGAGAAACCATTGGTAGTTTTAAAACAAAAATGTTCTTCGGTAAAGGATGAAATTGATAGACTCACTTCAGCGCTTTTAGCTGCACAAAATAAGGTGTTAGAGCAAAAAAACACAATGATTAATACGCTTTCAAGTGAAGAATTAGAGCTTTACGACGCTTATTTAGAGATTTTGAAAGATCCCGAATTAAAGGCCAATACGATTGGTTATATACAAGAGAAAAAATGTAAGGTAGATTTTGCTTTACAGCAGATAACTTCCAAGTTTATTTATGATTTAGAATCTTTGGACGATCCCTATTTAAGTGCACGGGCACAAGATATTAGGATGTTGAACAGAATGCTTGTGAATATCTTACAAGGCAGAGAAGAGCCAGATATAAGATTGACTTCTCCTTCAATCCTAGTTGCTGAGTCACTTTCTACTAGCCAATTGGCAGGGATAAATACCAGTCAAATTTTAGGGGTAGTTACTGCCAAAGGAGGTAGGACGGATCATATTGCAATACTTTTAAAATCTATGGGTATTCCAGCACTTATTGGAATAGGTAAAGCCATTTCAATGTTGAAAAGTAACTCCTTTATAATTTTAGATTGCAATCAATCGGAGCTTCTGTTAAATCCAATTCAAAAGATAGTTTTAAAATATGAGTTGCTAAAGAAGAAGCAGGTTTTGGATTTTGAAAAACAAATTGAATTCAGTCAATCAAAAGCAACTACATTAAGTGGAAAAGAACTTTCGGTTTGTGCTAATGTAGGAGCAGTGGAAGATATGCAGAAAGCATTTCAATTCGGTGCAGACGGGGTTGGATTATTTAGAACAGAAATGTGTTTTTTAGAGTCTACAAACTTTCCTGATGAAGAGATTCATTTTCAGAAATACAACGCAATATTAAAAGAATTCCCTAATGCACTTCATACGATTCGATTACTTGATTTCGGATCGGATAAACCCCTTATTTACTTAAAAAATAAAATTGAGGAAAATCCCGCACTAGGGAGTCGTGCATTGCGTTTGGGGTTTGAATATTACAAAGAGCTACTTAAGCCGCAATTAAGGGCGTTATTGCGTTTGTCTCAGCTATATAATATTCAGCTACTTTGTCCCATGATAGCTGATCTTGAAGACTTAATTGAAATAAAGGATAAAATAAATTTAGAGTATAATCAGTTGATTAAAGAAGGATTTGAAATAAGAGAAGTACCTTCGATAGGCATCATGGTTGAAATCCCAAACATCGCATTACAACCTGAGGCGCTAGTGAAAGAAGCGGATTTTTTTTCCTTTGGAACAAACGATCTTGCACAGTTTTTAATGGCCGCTGACCGAACAAATGATCGGGTTGCACATTATTTACCTAGAGCAAAAGCCAGTTTACTTTTTTTAATTGAAAACTTCACCAAAGTTGCCCATATTGAAGGAAAAAAGGTGAGTATTTGTGGAGAACTTGCTTCAGATGAAGAGTGCCTATCAACTTTTATAAGAATAGGTATTGACTCACTAAGTATGCCTCCAAATTTAATTCC
This sequence comes from Flavobacteriaceae bacterium, assembly GCA_030828745.1. Classification (GTDB taxonomy): domain Bacteria; phylum Bacteroidota; class Bacteroidia; order Flavobacteriales; family Flavobacteriaceae; genus MS024-2A. The sequence continues at coordinate 7,012 of JAURBX010000098.1, forward strand.
AGGAATAAAAAAAGCGATAAGGAATAGTCCTTAGGTAGAGTTCCTCCTTATTTTATTGCTTTCTCAATTAAATTTTTAGTGAGTTTTGCGCCTTGGTTTCTTGACATAGTCGTGCCAAAAAATTCTACGCCTGCAAATTCAAAATGAGGTGCTTTTTTCAAAATATCAAACATCCTTTTGTAAT
>JAURBX010000002.1 GCA_030828745.1 Flavobacteriaceae bacterium
CTGCTTAAAGGTTACATTCATTTTATCTAACAAGACTATATCAAACTGTTTTTCCAAGTCTTGAATAAAGCGAACAGAACTATCAATGGAACATCCGCTAGCTTGAGCGGTTTGTTGGTTAATTCCAATTACAATAAAACGATCGTGTGGTAAAACAAAACCTGCTTCTAAAGACTGGCTATGAGCAGTCCATTGAGCCAGAAAACTTGAGAGTGCTTCATTTATTTTTGTAATTTCTTCCGCTCTAAAAGGGCGATCAGAAGGATAAATCCATATCCTGGCTTCATCGGGTAATTGATTAAAAGGGACTAGCATTTATTTATAAATCATTAGCGTTAGCAATCAATTCAGCAATATCCATTACTTCTACTTTTCCTTCCTGCTCTTTATTTTTAATTCCATCGGTCATCATGGTATTGCAAAAAGGACAAGCAGCCGCAACAATATCGGGTTGTACTTCAAGTGCCTGTTCGGTTCGCTCAATGTTTACTTCTTTTTCTCCATTTTCTGCATCTTTAAACATCTGAGCCCCTCCTGCTCCACAACACAATCCTTTGGATTTACACGACTTCATCTCAACTAATTCAGCGTCCAATTTTTGGATTAATGCTCTAGGAGCTTCATACACTTGATTGGCGCGTCCCAAATAACACGGATCGTGATAAGTGATTCGCTTCCCTTTATACTTTCCGCCTTGAATTGTGAGCTTGTCTTCCCTTAATAATTGCTTTAACAACTGAGTATGGTGTATCACTTCATATTTTCCACCTAATTCGGGATATTCGTTCTTTAGGGTATTGAAACAATGTGGACAAGTGGTCACAATTTTAGTTACCTGATAGGCGTCAAGTGTTGCGATATTTTGAAGAGCCTGCATCTGAAATAAAAACTCATTTCCAGCTCGCTTTGCAGGATCACCAGTACAACTTTCTTCAGTTCCTAAAACAGCAAAAGAAATCTTGGTTTGATTCAATAATTTTACGAATGCTTTGGTGATTTTTTTTGCTCTGTCATCAAAACTTCCTGCACAACCCACCCAAAAAACAATTTCTGCTTTTTTTCCTTCGGATTGAAGTTGTGATAAGGTAGGTACATTTAACATTCTCGTTTATGCTTTAGACTTTCCATCATCAAACACCTCAATAGTCATCTCCTTTTCTACAAGGTCAGTAAATTTCCCATTGTAACGTGTTGCTTTGACCAAATGATTATCAATCCAATGATAGTTTCCTCCACGGGGTTTACCCATTAATAAGCTATGGTATTTGAATCCATTCTCTTTTAACCATTTCTCTGTCACTCCACGATGAGACTCCACCCTTGAGGTGAAAAAACAGATTAAATGTCCTTCTTCAAACCATTTATTTAAGGTTTCAAGTGCATCTGGATAGATTTTAGCTGTAGCCATACGTTCTGGTTCTTCATTGGGAATATCATCACAAATAGTTCCATCTATGTCGATCAAATAATTTTTTATTCCCCCCGGAAGAACAGGACTTACAACTTCGCCTGCTTCTACTTTTTGATGTAAATAATTTTCTGCTTCTTCTCGTTGCATTGTTAATTGATTTTAATTATTCGTTTGCCCATTGCAAACGATCTTGATTACTAAAAGGCCATGGGGCACCATTATTTTCGATATTTCCCATCATTGAATTGAGCTCTGCTGGAGCGGCGGATTGTTCCATCACTAAATATTGACGCATATCCATAATAATGGATAGCGGGTCAATTTCAATGGGACAGGCATCAACACATGCATTACAGGAAGTACAAGCCCATAATTCTTCTGGTGTGATATAGTCGTTTAAAAGTTGTTTTTGATCGTTTTCAAAAATGCCTTTATTCTCATTTAAATTTTTTCCCACTTCCTCAAGACGATCTCGGGTATTCATCATGATTTTTCTTGGTGAGAGTTTTTTTCCTGTCATATTTGCTGGACAAACACTACTACATCGACCACATTCAGTGCAACTGTAGGCGTTCATTAACTGAACCCAGTTTAAATCAAAGACATCACTGGCACCAAACTTTTCAGGAGGAGTAACCTCTACTTCAGGAACTGAAAAACTTGGGTCCATCATCATTTGAACCTCATTTTTTATGCTCATATCTACAGCAAATCTCCCCTTTGGATTTAAATTTGAAAAGTAGGTATTGGGAAACGCAAGTAAAATATGTAAATGCTTTGAATAATATAAATAATTTAAGAAAATGAAAATCCCTATGATGTGCATCCACCAAAAACTGCGCTCCAACACAAGAAGGCTATCCGCAGAGAATCCATCAAATAGTGGGATTAAAAATTGCGATATAGGGAAACTTCCTGCCTTAACATAATGCTCAGGATCCAATTCTTGTAAGAGACTATCTGTTGCGTTCATTGAAAGGAATAAAAGCATCAAAACCACTTCAAAATAGAGAATAATATCTCCATCCAACTTCGGCCACCCCTTCATCTCAGCTTTCCAAAAACGTTTTATCTTGATTATATTTCTTCGAGTCCAGAAGAAAATCACAGCAACTAAAACTAAAAAAGCCAATACTTCAAAAGTTGCAATGAGAATATCATAGCCCCCCCCCAGTAAAGGGGCGAAGATTCGATGCTCTCCTGTAAGACCATCAAGGACAATTTCCAAAACCTCAATGTTGATTAGTATAAAACCAATATAGACAATGACGTGCAAAAAACCTGCGATGGGTCGGCTCACCATTTTTGATTGCCCCAAGGCTACTTGGATCATGTTTTTCCAGCGCAATCCACTTTGATCAGAGCGATCTAATGATTTTCCTTGAGAAATATTCCTACGTATTCGTTTAATATTCCTCGTAAAAATCCCAATACCTAGTAAAAGTAAAGTGAGAAAAATAAGATTAGGAATATAATTCATGCTTTATTTTTTCTCGTTGCTTTTATTTTTTCTTCCGAACAGAGAAAAATGAACATATTTTTTGGGGTGATCTTTTAAATCCGTTAACAAAGCTTCAAGGGCCTCTGAAGAATGCAGTAATTCTGTATACAACGCATCATCATTTAAAAGTTTACCTGCAGATCCTTGACCTTCTTCTAAATTAGATAAGATAGATTTTAGCTGTTCTGACGCCACTTCCATGTTTTTCATAGTAACCCCAAACTCTATTCTTGATAGTGAATCCGTAAGTTGGGATAAATTTTTTGAAGTAGACTCAACATGACCCATGGTTGAATTGAAAACCTTCTCATTGGCATTTACAATTCGACTCATACTCTTTGACAAGTTGTTGATATTGGAAATACTCTCTGTTAAGCCATTTAAGGCTAACTTTAAATTATTTTGTGACTCGTAATTTAAAACATTACTAACTCCAGCAAAAAGTGAATCTGCAGAGGTGAGTAGTCCCTCAATTTTATCTTGTAAAGGTGCAATTTGTTGATTAACGAGTTCTGTTAAACCAGGCTTGATCTCAGAGGGTAGAATATCGCCATTCTTGATTGGTGTAGCGGAATCATATTGAGGTATAATCGCAATAGCTTTACCGCCTATCAGTCCAGCCTCATACAATTGAGCAACACTTTGATTTGAAAAACTCAGGTCATTTCTTACATTAAAGCTTACTAGAATGTTTTGATAATTTTCATCAAAATCAATATTCTTTACTTTACCCACTGAAAAACCATTAATAGTAACTTTAGCTCCAACGACTAGACCCTCCACATCCTCATAAGCTGCATAAAGTACTTTGTCATTATCAAAAATTGAAGTTCCTTTCAGGTAACTAAAGCCAAAAATAAAGGTACCTAAACAACCGAGAATAAGAATAGCCGTTTTTACTTCGCGTGATAAATTCAAAATTTTGTGTTTTAAATCCTACAGCAAAATTAAGAATAATTTTCAGACCCACCTCATTTTAATAGGCGTAGTGCCTCACTAATTGTTATCTTTTTATCCCCATTAAAAGCAACAATAAAAGAACTCTTAAATCCTTTAGATTTAGCTACTTTCAGGTCGTTTTGCGCCTGCTCGTAATTAGAACTTTGTTGATAAAAATATCGATATACAGCACCAGTCTTTTGTTTGGTAAGGGAAGTCAAACCTCTAAAATTATAAGGCTTAAGATCAATATTTTTTTTACTTGCGGCAATTTGAATTTTAAATGTCAAATTTGATTGCTTAGCTTGGACTTCTACATCCGAATGATCTGTGAAAGAAACTTGTTTTCCAACACCTGCTTCTCGTTGAATTTTACAATCTATTATGGCTTTAGCAACCGCATTGGCCATATTCGTTTGTCCCTTTGATGAATTCAAGTAGGCACCCTCGGAGGAATTTGTCAGAAATCCTGTCTCTACAAGTACACTGGGCATATAAGTATATTTTAACACAACAAAACCCGCTTGTTTAACCGTTCTATCCTTTCGATTTAAATTATTTACAAAGCTTTTTTGAATTGAACTAGCCGCTTCGATGCTTTGATCTAAATAGGTTTCCTGCATCAAAATTAAACTAATGACTGATTCTGGATCATTGGGATTAAAACCGTCATAATTTTGTTCATAATCATCTTCCAAGAAAATCACTGCATTTTCCTTTTGAGCTACTTGAAAGTTTCGTTCATTGGCATGCAAGCCAAGAACAAAAGTACCCGCACCAAAAGCTTTAGAGGAAGTAAAGGCATCGCAATGTACTGATATAAAAAGATCTGCGTCAGCTTTATTGGCAATATTGGCCCGTTGGATTAACTCAACAAAAACATCCTTTTTTCGCGTGTAAATGACCTTTAAGCCAGGAATTTTCTCCAATTGCTTTCCAATTTTGAGTACGATATTCAAGGCTATTTTTTTCTCTAAATAACCATTCCCCCTATTTCCTGAATCATGACCCCCATGGCCAGCATCTAAAACAACAACAAAGGGTTTAGACTCCTTATATTGAGAGAAGCTTTCGAGGGTACCAACCATAAAAAAAATCACTAGGGCAACTAATCGAGTAAGTTGATACGATTTCTTCTTGTTAAAACGATGAGAATAAGCTAAAAAATCCTGATACATCCTTAAAATTATCATTAATTTTGGTCGTTAAAACCAAGTAGAACAAATTTAGGGTTTATCGCTTTGCAAACAAAGTTTTATTATACAGCTTATTTAATCTTTTTCTTAGGAGGGCTTTTACTATCTGCACAAGAAGTGACTCCTAAAGTAGATGATCAAGTCCTGTTGGACAGTATTAAAGAGCCTGCTAAAAAACCTCTTCTTCTTGCAAAAGTCAAATACACTGCAAAAGACTGTGTTCGTATCAACCGAAAAGAAAATAAACTGATTCTCTTCAACGAAGCGGAACTTTATTATCAAGACATCGAGTTAAGAGCTGGGATTATTATTTTGGACTATGAAACGAATGAAGTTAATGCGGGGCGTATTGAAATTGATTCCGTCTTAGTACAATATCCCTTTTTTAAACAAGGAAGCAATGAAGTGAACCCTGACTCCATTCGATTTAATTTTGACTCCCAAAAAGCACTTATTTGGAATTCAAAATCAGGACAAAATGATATGGACATATACGCTGCATTAACCAAAAAAGAAAATGATTCGGTTTATTATATCAAAGACGCAAGAGTCAGTACCGCTGGAAAGCTTGTAGGAGGGGATGATGAAGAAGGGATTGATTATTATTTTAAAGTCAGAAAAGGAAAAATTATTCCTGGTGGAAAAATCATTACGGGTCCAACCAATATGTTTATTGCCAATGTCCCAACTCCAGTGGGTGTTCCGTTTGCTTATTTTCCATCTTCTCAAACTAAAGAATCGGGATTTATTATTCCCTCAATAGGAGAAAGTAATCTCAGGGGATACTATATTCAAAACGGCGGCTATTATTTAGCCTTATCAGAATATTTTGATTTCACTGCAATTGCAGATTATTATACCAACGGGAGTTACGGATTTAGAGGGGATTCTCAATACAATAAAAGATATAAGTTTAGGGGAAAATTCAGTTTTCGCTATGAAAACTTAATTAATGAAGCGCGTGGACTTCCTGATTATTCAAAATCAACCGTCTTTAATGTTCAGTGGTCTCATTCAAAAGACAGAAAGTCAAGTCCAAATTCAACCTTCTCTGCCTCCGTTAACTTTGGAAGTAGTGATTATTATAAGCAATCTGTGAATCAATTGAATTCACCAAACTTCTTAAACAACAATTTAAGTTCGTCCATCTCCTATTCTAAGTCCTTTCCTGCCTATCCCAGAGTCAATATTTCTTTGACTACTGCTATGTCGCAAAATTCCAAGTCAAAGTCTGTAAATTTAACCTTACCCACCTTTCAAGCTTCCATGGAACGTATCTATCCTTTTGCTCCTAAAGTTGGAGCAAAAAAGGGAATCTTTCAAAATATAAATTTTCAATATTCAAGTCGAGCAGAAAACAGAATCGTCACAACCGAAGACGCTCTTTTTGGGCCTGACATGTTTAAAAATGCCAAGACTGGGATGAAACATTCGATCCCTTTGAGCACCAACTTTAAATTGTTTAAATATTTAAGCTTTTCTACTAGCGCTAATTATGAGGAAGTATGGACTCAAAATACAGTAAAATTTAATGACTATTCTCCCGAGACGCAATCAGCGGTAAAAGACACGATTAGTAAAATAGGTGCATTTAGACAGTACGGCTTTAGTGCTTCCTTGGGAACTACAATTTATGGAACTGTAAACTTTGGTGAAGGCAAAAAAATAGAATCAATTAGACATACACTAAGACCTTCAATAAGTTATTCAAACCGACCTAGCTTTGAGCAATATTACGATACTTATATTGTGGATGCTGAAGGAAACTCTGCCGAGTACACACGTTATCAAAACAGTTTGTTTGGAGTGCCCGGAAGGTCTCTATCGAATAATATGGGAATTAGTTTAGGAAATAACTTTGAAGCTAAAGTTAAAGACAAAGACTCAACAGCCACAGGACCAAAAAAAGTTGTGCTTTTAAATAATTTTAACATTTCAACTTCCCATAATTTTGCTGCTGATTCTCTTAGATGGAGTCCATTAAGAATGAGCACTGGACTTTCATTATTTAACAAAAAAATGAGTATCAACATGGGGGGAACTTTTGATCCCTATGCTTTGAATGAAAACAATATTAGGGTAAATACATACAATATTGCTTCCGGAGGAGGGCTTCTACGATTGACAAGTGCAAATGTAAACTTAAACTATTCCTTTTCCAGTACTCAATTTGAAAATCCTGAAAAAGAAGAAGATCGAAACCAAATAGAGTCTGCCTCTAGTGGAGGGAGAGATGACGATTTATTTGGGCGAGCAGAAGATTTTACAGACCGAAGGATGAACGAGGATAACGGTAAACCCGCTCCTCAATATCCAAGTTATCGGAGTAAAATTCCATGGAATTTAAAATTAGCTTATTCCTTAACCTACAATAACTCAAGGAATCAACGAGATTTCACAAATAATTCTTTAATGTTTTCAGGGAATGTTGATTTAACACCAATGTGGAAAGTGGGAGTTTCTTCTGGTTACGATTTTAAAGGAGAAGGCTTTACTTATACCCAATTACGCTTTGATAGAGATTTAAAAAGCTGGAAATTAAATTTTAGCTGGGTTCCTTTTAGCGATCGTGCTTCATGGAACTTTTTTATTGGAATCAAATCAGGCCTTTTGAGTGATATTAAATACGAAAAGCAAAGTGAACCCAATGTTAGGTAATTATTTTATTATCTTTAACAAAAGCTCTTTAATATGAAAAAAAAAATCATTACTACACTCAATGCACCTGCTCCACTCGGTCCTTATAATCAAGCGGTAAAAACAGGAAATACGCTATACATCTCAGGACAAATTCCTTTGATTCCAGAAACTATGGAGCTTTTCAGTGGTTCAATCAAGGAGGAAACCGAATTGGTAATGAATCACCTCAATGAAATTTTAGAAGCCGCTGAAATGAAACTTGAGCATGTAGTTAAGACCTCAATATTTATCGATAATATGGATAATTTTGGGAAAGTAAATGATGTTTATGGTAGCTTTTTTGATAATGATACAGCACCTGCACGAGAAACGGTAGCAGTAAAAACATTGCCTAAAAACGTTCGTATTGAAATTTCAATGATTGCGGTAAAATAAAATCTAAGCTTCAGTATCCAAAAGCACCTTGTGATATTTCACCAGTTCGTCGATAGGACGTTGTACTATTCTTCCCATAGTTAAACCCTCTAATTTTAATGCTGTTTGAATCTCGTCTTTAAGAAAATGAGAAATCGATCCAATAAAATGAATTGGAACCTCTCTTGCATTATCAAATTGTAGTATCTGATGGCTGATAAAACGTTTTAAACCTTTCGCAATAATTTCCTGGAAAAGAGGAATCTCTTTATGTTTTATTAAAAATCTGGAAAAAGTTGCTAAATAAGTGTTTGGATTTTCCCTCCTATAAATATTCTCTTTGACTGTGTCTGGTGATAAATCATACTCTTTTTCAAACTCATTTGCCAATTCTTTAGGCATCGTGTTGAAATAATAACTTCTGATCAATTGCTTTCCAAAGAAATTACCACTTGCCTCATCCATCAAGATATACCCAAGAGAAGTAACACGCTGTTCGATATCTACACCATCATAATAGGTGCAATTTGACCCTGTTCCTAAGATACAAACAATCGCTTCCTCCTTAGGAAGAACAGTAGAATATACTGCAGCATAGGTGTCTTCTTTGATCGTAATTTTACTGTTAATAAAAATTTCATCAAACACCTTCTTGATGCGTTGTTGTGGTGAATCAACACCACAACCTGCACCATAAAAATATAAATGAGTTACTTCTTTTCTGTTTTGATATAAATCAAAATTATTAATGATTCGTTCCTTTAAAATTGCACTTGAAAGTACCTGGGGGTTCAAACCTAAGGTTTGAGTTGCAAATAAAGTTTCACCAGAAGCATCTACGGCAATCCAGTCGGTTTTTGTAGAACCGCTATCAACTACTAAAATCATTAGTGCTTCTTAAAGATTATTAATATGCTTTGCTAAATCGATAAGTTTGTTTGAATAACCACATTCGTTATCATACCAAGAGATTATTTTGAAAAAGCGTGAATTTAATTCCATACCTGCTCCTGCGTCAAAAATTGAAGTGCGAACATCACCGACAAAATCCTGAGAAACTACAGGTTCATCACAATAACCTAAAATATTTTTCATTTGGTTATTAGCAGCATTCTGCATTACCGTTTTGATTTCCTCATAAGAAGTTTCTTTTTTTAATTTAACGGTTAGATCTACAACAGAAACGTTAGCTGTAGGAACTCTGAATGCCATTCCTGTAAGCTTTCCAACTAAAGCAGGGATTACTTTGGTTACTGCTTTTGCAGCACCCGTTGAGGCGGGCATAATATTAATCAAAGAACTTCTTCCTCCTCTGAAATCTTTTCGCGAAGGGCCATCTACAGTAAATTGAGTAGCGGTTGTTGCATGAACGGTGGTCATTAAACCCTCTTCAATCTCAAAGTTATCATTAAGTACTTTTGCAATTGGAGCCAAACAGTTTGTGGTACAGGAAGCGTTTGAAACAATTTTATCTGAGCTACTTGCTTCTGAATGATTTACGCCCATTACAAACATAGGTGCATCTGCTGAGGGAGCAGAAATAACTACTTTTTTAGCACCTCCATTAATATGCGCTTGAGCTGAATCCAAGGTGGTAAAAATACCTGTACATTCGGCAACTACATCCGTGTCTAAAGTTCCCCAACCTATTGCTGCAGGATCACGTTCTGCTGAAATCCGAACCGCATGTCCATCAACCACAAGATTATTTCCGTCAACTTCGATGGTTCCATCATAAGTTCCATGAACAGAGTCATATTTTAATAAGTAAGCTAAATGATCGATATCCAATAAATCGTTAATTCCTACTACAGTTACATCTTCTTGCTTCATTGCAGAACGAAAAACTAATCTTCCAATTCTTCCAAAACCATTGATTCCAATTCTAATTGCCATTTTTATTTATTTAAGTTTAAATTATTATACTGTGAGTATTTCTGATACTCTGATTAAATCCTTGTTAATTTTTGATTTCCCCTTAATTGCTTGTGAAAGTGGAGTTAAAATCATTTTAGAGTCGTCAATTCCAACCATAACATTTGACTTCCCATTAATGATAGATTCAACTGCGTGAACCCCCATTCTTGAGGCCAACACACGATCAAAACAGCTCGGACTTCCTCCGCGTTGCATATGACCTAAAACAGAAACTCTCACCTCGTAATAGGGTAAGTTCTTTTCAATATATTCAGCAATTTCAAATACATTTTTACCCGTCTTATCTCCCTCTGCAATCACTACAATACTTGAAGATTTTCCTGATTTCTCACTACGTTTAAGTGAATCCAATAAGCGATCTAATCCCATATCTTCTTCAGGAATTAAAATCTCTTCTGCACCCGCACCGATTCCTGTATTTAACGCAATATGTCCCGCATCTCTTCCCATTACTTCTACAAAAAAGAGTCGATTATGAGAAATAGCAGTATCCCGTATTTTGTCTATGGCTTCAATAACGGTGTTTAAGGCCGTATCATACCCAATAGTATGGGTTGTTCCATAGATGTCATTATCGATCGTACCGGGAATTCCAATGACAGGAATATTAAATTCAGATTGAAAAATCATGGCTCCTGTAAACGAACCATCTCCACCAATCACGATAAGTCCATCAATATTGTTTTTCTGGATGGTTTCAAAAGCTTTTTTTCTCCCTTCAGGGGTTCTAAATTCTAAACATCTTGCTGACTTTAAAACGGTTCCACCTTTATTTATAATGTTGTTTACGCCACGTGCATTAAGTTGTTTTGTGTTGTTTGAAATCAGGCCTTGATAGCCTTGATATACAGCAATACATTCTATTGAAAAAAAAGCTGCAGATCTAACAACGGCTCGAACGGCTGCGTTCATGCCAGGAGCATCACCCCCAGAGGTTAAAACTCCAATGCGTTTTATTGTTGAATTCATTTATTTAGTTTCGCTGCAAATTTAATCAATATATTAAAAGCAGTGTCATTGGATTTAAAATTTTATAAAAACAATCCGTTTTGATTAGGGATTTTTATTTATGAACTGAACCAATTCTTTGTTCAAGTTTGGTTCCTTTTTTGAAGCTTCTACTTCCTTTAGCTCAGAATTGATTGCATAAATCTTATTTATCAACTCTTTAAACGTATCGAAATCAACATTATAAGAAAGTCCAACTCCTTGTGTATAACCTAACTCATCTCCTATATAACGAAATTCGTTTTCTTTATTGAAAATTTTTGCTCGTAAAGATCCTTCCTCATTGAGCACAAAATCAATTTGAACATTTCCTACAATTAAAGTTTGCTCTACCCCTCCTACAGGCACACCGATTTTTCCATTCAGCAAAATACGATCACTTATTTTAGTTGACAGTGTGAATCCTAATCGATCTTCTGTGGCAATATCCAATAAAGCACTTTTATCGCCTTGTAAATAGTCAATTCCAACTTTCAATTTATCATTTTCCTCACCAATTAAATCACTAAAAACATCGGATGCCTTTTGATATAAATTATTTGTAATTCCCTGCATGGAAACACTTACTTCATTGATAAAAATTCCTTGAGACAAAAGGGAAATCGCCTGAAGTTGACTACGTTGTGGATCAGACAAACGATAGTTGATCTCTGAAGCTACCGTTCCACTTGTGTTTGGAAAATCAATTTCAAAAATAGGATCATCTGGTTTCAATAGGTTTCCTTGAAGTCGAATCAGAACCTCCGTGGGTATTTTCTTATTAAAATTTGGATTATCGAGTAATAACGCTGGATTAGCGCCCCCTGGGACATCATAAACCGCTTCTAAATCCATTTGAGCTTCTAGAGGATTTCCTTCCCAAACTATTGTTCCTCCTGGTTTTACATTGAATTTTTTATCGATTACTCCAAGATTTTTGAAATTATATATCCCTTCGTAGGTAATAAAATCTCCCCACATATTAAATTTTCCATTCGTATTAATCTCCATAAATAGATTGCCTGCTCCTTTCCCACTCAAATAACTTCCTGTTTCTTGGTCAATTACAATTTCAATCTCTGCCTCATTGGTCACATCTAATTCAAAATTCAACTCCAATCCTCTAATTTTATCAATTTGTGCTACGGCATTGCTAGCAGTAAAACGATTTTGATTGTTTTTATCAATAAAACTTATAAAAGAAGTATCAGATAAACTATAATCTTCAGCCCAGGGTATTTTAATTGAGGTATCTGAATCTGTTTTACCTTCCACACTTATTTTCATGTTTTTTGTAGGTCCCTCCAAACGGACTTCACCCTCTAAATAACCCTGACCAAAAAATAATGATTCTGGATTTTGAACGGTATTTAAAAGCAACATCCTATTGGATCCAATACTTAAATCAGCATTCCAATCATTAAAATTGGTGTGCGAAAATGTTCCCTTCAGAACCGCAGTAGTTCCTTGATCAACATCTTTCATTTGCGCCTCTCTAAAGGCAAAAACCTGATCGTATAATTGAACCTCAGTTTGCTCAACAGTGTATCCTACATTTAAGTAAGGAACCCGAAACCCTCCTTGACTTAGTGTTAATGATCCGTTGTGTTTTAAATCATCAAGTGGCCCAGAAATGTTCACAAAACCCTTTACGACTCCATCAAATTCATTGATCGCTTCTTTACCAAGTGGAGATAAAAAAGATAAGTCTAAAGAGTCAAATGTTAAATCGTAGTTTAGTTTGGGATCTTCTAAACCTTCCCAAATTCCAATAATTGAAAGTGAATTTTGACTATTATTTACCAAATCAAGATTGGAATAATAAATATTCGTCTTGGTATTACCATTCGAATTTATTTTAAAATCACCCAAATCTTGTTGATTGATAATCACGTCTTTTACCTCGCCCACTAAATTCATTTTATTATTCAATGCAGAACGCTCAATCGATCCTGACACTGTTGCTTTCCCCTCCAATTGAAAAACTGGATTTTCTGGAAGAATATGCTCCAGAAGAACATTCATTACTTTCACATCAAACTTAAACTCATTGTCATTTTTATGGCTTCCCGAAAGGAAAATTCTTTGTTTTCCAGATAGGGCATTTAATTCAGAAATTTTTAGTGTTCTATTTGTGGGTGAATACGTGATTTTCTGATTGGGCACATCCGATGGATTGATAGTCCATGTATCACTTCCTAGAGGCAATATAGATTTTTTAAATCCTATATGAGAGATTCCATTTTTCTCCTTGGTGTGGTAAAAGTTAACGTCAAATGGAGTTTCCATGCTTTTCTCTCCTAAAAATTCTGATCTAAAATAAAGCGTATCTCTAAGCTGAGTGCTTATCATGTTAAACTCTTTGCCTGAAAAACACTTGTGCTTCACATCTCCAACGCTGATAAATGTGTTGTATAAAGGATTCTTAGTGTCTAATTGAAAATGAATATTCTGCAACTCCACCTCATTCCATCTTAATATCGGTGCATCGAGTGTAACCTCAGAGCGCATAAAATTTGAGGCGAGTCTTCCTTTTAAAAAAATATTTTCAGAAATTGATAATGAGGGATAAAGTGCATCCAATAGCTTCTCATAAATTTTTAATTTAAAACTTAAATACTGTCCCTCCGAAGTCGTTTTTTGTGGCAAAAAAGGATAGACTTGATGTAAAGCATTTTGAAATAACTCTCTAAGTTCTGACATTTTAAAAACACCTTTTGCACTCCCTGAAATACAGTCTGAATTAGATATTGATAGTTCAGTTTCCATTCCAGAAAATTTCTTTTTAATTGAAATAGGGTTCAAAAAAACAGTCTGTGAATCATTCATAATACTCGCTGAGGAAATTTTCAATTCTCCATCTAGGTCATCCCAGCTAGACCCTTTAACGTTTGAGATGGTCACTCCTGAAAAAATTTTCTTATCCGAACCTATCTTGAGTCCTAGAGAATTCAAGTCCAATTCTTTCACATTGGCTACAAGGGTGTATTTAGGTACTTCCTTTCCAAAATCAAATAAAATATCACTCTTCAATTTAATGGGTTTTGAAATGATACTTAAGGTGTTTCGCAATTGATCATTTTGAAAACGTCCCTCAAAATTTATATCGTCTAGTGCAATTTCAGTGGAGTTTAAACGGGTATTTATTGCTTTCCAATTTAAATTTATTGGGTCTGAAATTGGAACAGTACCATTTATTTTTAAATCAGAAAATAATCTCATCCCGTACTCTTGTCCTACAAACCTATCTAAAGAAATATTCTTCAAATTCATTGACAAATCAAAGCTTCTATCTTTCTTTTGAGTTTCAAAAAATCCATTCCCAACAGCACCAATTAAAGAAAAATTCCCCCATCGATTGGTGGATATTAAATCCAAATCAAGATGATTGCTGTCGCTAGAAACAGTACCAGACAATTGAAGTTTTTCCAATAATTCAATATATTTCTTTTGCTTACTCTTAAGCTCAGGAATATTGTTAACGATAAAAGACGAAAACAATACTACCTCTTCAATACCCAATGAAAAAGCAAGTGGCTTCTCATCAAAAAGATGGTCAGCTCCCAAAGCGCCATTAAAAGAAATCTCTGAATTCCTTATATTGATATTATTAAATTCGAGTGCGTTCAACGGTCCATTTGCTGAAAAAGAAAAATCAAATGCTGGACTGTTTTGAAAGTAGATGGCTTTATTTAAAAAATCACCAAGAAAAAGAGCCCCTTCGCTAACCTCTAGTTCAACAGATCCATTAGGGAAAAAGTTCTTTAATGACTTGTTCGATCCCTTTAAAGCGACTTTTCCTTTGAAGTGATTTGACCTACTCTTCATTTCAAGAGAATTGATATCAAGTAAACCGGGCTCATAATGAAGAATTCCTGTAATTGAAATGGGTAATTCTTCTGGAGAAATCAAAAATCCCTCCAAACTTTCAAGCTTCAAATCTAAATGATCCCCTTTATAGGTGAGATTAGTTCCAAAAAGAGTCAGATCTTCAATGCGGGTTATCTTAGCTGTATCTTTATTTAAATCATGATATAAAAAATGTCCCTTTGAAACATGAACTGAAGTGGTTCGAAAAAGAAATTTCTTTTTAGTAGTGGAATCCTTCTTGAGCTTATTCAATAAGATTTTTAATGAATGGGTTTCTTCATTTATGTATTTCTTTAGATTCAGGTAAACCTGTGTTGCCTCAACATCATCAAAGTTAAAATCACTTTCATTCAACTTCTTGAAATCAAGGATGGAGGTTTTAAACTCTTTCACGTACAATAGGGTGTCACCATGATGATCTTCGATATAAAAGTCTGAAAACTGAAGTTTGCCATTCCATCGCAAGGACACCTTATCTATTGTGAATTCTTGTTGGGTTTTTGATTTAAAGTCTTGAGTAATCGAATGTATAATTTGTGTTTGGACATATGCACTAGAAACAAGCCCAAATCCCACAAGAAAAAGGAGGAGAATTACCCCAACCACAATGCCAATTATTTTTCTCTTCTTTTTAATCTTAATCTTTTACTTTTGTTGTTTAAAATCTAATGTTGCATAAAACTCCTTTAATATTAGCTATTGAATCCTCCTGTGATGATACCGCAGCAGCTGTAATCAAAGGGCGCAAAATTCTGTCCAATTGTGTTGCAAATCAAGAAATACACATCGCTTATGGAGGGGTTGTTCCTGAATTAGCATCACGAGCCCATCAATCTAAGATAGTTCCCGTTGTTCAACAAGCTTTACACAAAGCAAATATCGATAAAAAAGACCTAACCGCAATCGCATATACCCAAGGACCTGGACTTCTAGGCTCTCTCTTGGTGGGAAGTGCATTTGCTAAGTCTCTAGCACTCGCATTAGACATTCCCCTGATCCCAATAAATCATATGCAAGGACATCTTCTTGTTCACTTCATTGAGGATAATCGTATCCAAACACCAAATTTTCCTTGCCTCGGAGTAACCGTTTCTGGAGGGCATACGCAATTAGTACTACTACAGGATCCGTTCCAAATGGAAATTTTAGGAACTACGCTTGATGATGCCATTGGCGAAGCGTTTGATAAATGTGGAAAACGCATGGGGCTCCCCTATCCGTCAGGACCTCAAATTGATAGACTTGCAAAAGAAGGAAATCCACATCGTTTTTCATTTCCCATACCCAACTTACCAGGCTATAATGTTAGCTATAGTGGGGTTAAGACAGCGGTGATCAATTTTCTAGCCAATCAAGAACAAAAAAATTCTGATTTTATAAAATCAAACTTAAACGATCTCTGTGCTAGTATTCAATATACCTTGGTTCAAATCATTTTAAAAAAGATTAGTAAAGTCGCTAAAGAAAAAAGGCTATCTCGTATTATAGTGGGAGGTGGAGTGGCTGCAAATTCTGAAATCAGAACACAACTTCAAAATATAGCCTCAAAAGAAGGTTGGACAATTTCCCTCCCTCCTTTTGAATACACTACGGACAATGCTGCCATGATAGGAATAGCAGCTTATTACAAGTTGCAAAAAGAGGCCTTTGGTAGTTTAAGTGATCCTTCTGATGCACGATTAAAATATGGACTATGACACTTTTTTACGATACTTCAATTGAAATCAATACTCAAGAATTCATTTTTAGCAGAGAAGAAAGCAAACATATCGCCAAAGTATTACGGAAATCTTCTGATGAAATCGTGACTATAACTGATGGTTGCGGATTGGAATGGAATGGAAAACTCTCTCTTGTCACTCCAAATAAAACGATAGCACAATTTGAAAATTCAATGCAACACAAAGCATCTAATAATCAAATTCACTTGGCCATTGCGCCTACAAAAAACAATAATAGGATGGAATGGATGCTTGAAAAGCTTACCGAACTAGGCGTAGCCTCCATTACTCCATTAAAATGTGATCACTCGGAAAGAAAAGTCATTAAAAAAGAGCGATTCGAAAAAATAATTATCGCCGGTTTAAAACAAGCACAACACTTTTTTCTTCCAAAGATGAATGAAATGATCAGCTTTAAAGAGTATGTTAAAGCAAATAAAGCTGAGCAAACCCTTATTGCACATTGTGAAGACCAGCCTAAAAAACGACTTATTGAAGTTTCGTTGACTGGGAATCATATTAGTTTAATGATTGGACCTGAGGGAGATTTTAGTCCTCATGAAATTGAATATGCGCTTGACCATAAAAGCACTCCTGTAAGTTTGGGAGAACAACGCTTTAGAACAGAAACAGCCGGCTTATTAGGTTGTCATACCCTTTTTATCAAACAACAACAAAAGACAATCCTTTAACTTCCCTATCTTTAAACCATGAATGCTAAAGAAATTTCAAAAGGTATCGTTTGGGCTATCCTTCAACTCTTAGGAATTACCCTCGTTCTGTGGCTACTATTACAATTACAAACTCTTATTATCTATATGGTAATTGCAGGAGTTGTCAGTTTAATCGGACGCCCTATCAATCAATTTTTCATTAAACGTCTTCGATTTAAAAACAGTCTAGCAACTACAATTACTCTATGTGCCCTAATGGGTCTTCTAATCAGTGTTTTTTCACTCTTTGTTCCTCTATTGATACAACAGGGTGAGAACTTATCTCTTTTGGATGTGGAAAGCTTGAAGATAAACACGGAAACACTCATTCAAGAAATTAGTCTTTATTTTCAATTGGATAATAGTTTTTGGCAACAACAACTTGCCGTAGATAATCTTTTTCAAAATGTAAATTTTGGATTACTTCCCGAACTATTGAACCAAATTCTTGAATTATTAGGAGGATTTACCATTGGTCTTTTTTCCGTTCTTTTTATTCTTTTCTTTTTCTTAAAAGACAGTCATTTACAAGACAGTATAATCCTAACTTTAGTGAATGATAAAATCACAGATCGTGTTGAAAAATCTATTGAAAAAACAAAGCGACTTTTGTCTCGTTATTTCTTGGGGCTTCTGCTTCAAATCAGTATTCTATTGATTATTTACAGTATTGTATTGGCCATTTTCAAGGTTGAAAATGCTTTTATTATTGCATTTTTATGTGCACTTTTAAACCTTATTCCGTATTTGGGACCCATCATAGGAGGTGCACTCATGATGGTTTTAACGATGACTAGCTTTATCGGAGCTGATTTTAGTACTGTAATCCTCCCCACTACCTCTTATGTCATGATCGGATTTGTTATTGGGCAATTGATTGATAATTTCTTTAGCCAGCCTTTCATTTTTTCAAATAGCGTTAAATCCCATCCCTTGGAAATCTTTATTGTGATTCTCGCTTCTGGAACCCTTTTAGGACCTGTTGGGATGATTATTGCAATCCCATTATACACTACCTTAAAGGTGATTTCACAAGAATTTTTAGCTGAAAACAAAATTGTAAAATCACTCACCAAAAACTTTTAATTATCTCCAATGAAAAAATACACTCTGACCTTTCTCATTATTATATGTATTCATGGAATTAGTCAAGCTCAAAGACTCAACCGTATTGAGAAAAAAATAGTGAAACAGGTGCAAGCTATGGACAGTGAAAGTATTGATTTTCTAGAAAAAGTTGTCAATATTAATAGTGGGACACTCAATAAAAAAGGAGTACGTGAAGTAGGAACCCATTTTGAAACTGCTTTCAAGTCAATTGGATTTGTTACGGATTGGATTGAAATGCCCGAGGAAATGAATCGGGCGGGCCATTTCTTCGCTTCACTTGACGGAACGAAAGGAAAGAAACTTTTACTCATTGGTCATTTAGATACCGTTTTTGAAGAGAATAGTCCTTTCCAACGATTTGAAAGAATAAATGATAGCACTGCTTATGGTCCTGGAGCCAATGACATGAAAGGCGGTGATGTTGTTGTATTATATGCCTTGAAAGCACTTGCTGATTTAAACCTGTTAAAAGAGGCCAACATAACCGTTGCTTTTACGGGAGACGAAGAAAGTACAGGTAAACCCTTGTCTATTTCAAGACTCCACTTGATAGAGGCAGCAAAAAAAGCGGATATAGCCTTGGGATTTGAAAATTCTACAGGCTTTGATAATGCAACTATCGCAAGACGGGGTGCTTCAGGATGGAAAGTAGAAGTTGAAGGTAAGCGAGCACATTCCTCAGGAATTTTTAGAGACAATATTGGAGCAGGAGCTATTTTTGAGATGAGTAGAATTTTAAATTCTTTTTACGAAGAAGTAAGAGGAGAAGAATACTTGACATTCAATCCAGGAACAATTTTGGGAGGAACTTTCATAAACTATGATGCTCAAAAAAGTAGTGGGGATGCCTTTGGCAAAACCAACGTCATTGCACAAACTGCAGTAGTTCACGGAGGATTGCGGTTTATTTCAGAAGAACAAAAAGAGAAAGCACGAGCAAAAATGCGTGAAATTGTTTCTCAAAATCTACCTCAAACAAAAGCTATAGTAACTTTTGCGGATAGCTATCCTGCTATGGGACCCACAGAGGGTAATAAAGCGTTATTGTCTATTTTAAATGAGGTAAGTCTCTCATTAGGACAAGATGGTGTCACTGCTTATGACCCAGGAAAAAGGGGCGCTGCAGACATTTCGTTTGTTGCGGATTATGTAGATGGATTAGACGGTTTAGGGACCATGGGTAATGGGGCACACACCCCTAAGGAAACTGTTAATTTAAAAACGATGAATGCTTTAATACAACGAACAGCAATCTTTATTTATCGTTTAATTTCTATGAATTAACAGTATTTCTCATATTCTTCTTTCTGACGTGTAAGGGCTTCTTTGAATTCTTTCACTAGCGCTTCTATCAACACCTGAGTTGATTGTACATCTTTTATTGAGGTAACCCCCTGCCCTGCGGACCAGATTGTTTTCCAAGCTTTTGCTTCTGCTTTGGCTGCATCTAGCTCGCTTCCAAAATCAACTTTCTTGGTTTGACTCCACAACTCTTCTGTAATCCCCATTGCCTCTAGACTGGGGCGCAAAAAGTTTGCATTTACTCCAGAAACCGCAGCGGTATATACAATATCTTCTGCTTTACTGTTCATAATCATTTCCTTATACTCTTCATCAGCCATACTTTCATCTACATTGATAAAACGCGTACCCATATAAGCCAAGTCTGCTCCCATTTGTATCGCAGAAGCAATATCATTTCCATTGCTAATGCAGCCAGACAATAAGATTGTTTTTTTATAAAACTGTTTGATTTCGTTAATTAAAGCCATAGGATTTAAAGTTCCCGCATGCCCTCCGGCTCCTGCTGAAACAAGAATTAAACCATCCACACCTGCCTCAGCAGCTTTTTCAGCATGCCGTTTTTTAATCACATCATGATAAACCAAACCACCATAACTATGTACCGCATTAACCAAATCAGGAACAGCTCCTAAAGAGGTAATAATTAACGGAACTTTATGCTTAATACAAATTTCTAAATCAGGTTGAACTCTCGGATTAGTGGGATGAACAATTAAATTGACTCCAAAAGGGGCTGCTTTTTTTCCTGTTTCTTTTTCAAAAGCAGCTAGGGATTCTTTAATTTCTATCACCCAGGCTTCGAATCCATCAGTAGAACGATGATTTAAAGCAGGGAAAGTCCCCACCACTCCATTTTTACAGCATTCAATAACCAATTTAGGTCCTGAAATTAGGAACATAGGTGCTGCTACTGCAGGAACACTCAAATCATGTATAAAGCTAGGTTTCATAATGTTTATTTTTTAATTAGTAAGGTCCACTCAAATTCAAAGGTTGAAACTACATCTTGATTTTCGTCCACTCCTTTTGAAGTTAACCACAAGGTTTGTGGTTCCTTTGACTGGATTAACTGTTGAATCGTTTCTGTTATTTTATTTTCTGGTGAACAGGAAAAAGTAACTTTTCCACGTGCCTTTTTTGAAAAGTTTGCTTTATTATTGAGCACCAACATTGAAATCTTTTGTTTAGAACTCTGAATCTCATTCATCAGTAAGACACCTGTGGTAAGTTCTGCTGCCATCCCTTGAACTGCCCAAAAAATTGATTTAAATGGATTTTGATTAATCCAACGATGCCTCACCTTTGCTTCACAATAATCGTTCTTAAAAATTACTACTCTGATTCCTGCCCACCAAACCATAGGTAGTTGGAAAAAAGTAAAGAGGTTAAGTTTTGAAGGAGTGAATTCCACAAATTAGTTTAACAAGGTTATTGGATCAATATACTCCAAATTAAAAGCTTCCGCAACTTCTTTATAAACTACTTTTCCATTTGCAATATTCAACCCCTTGGCAAGAGCCTTGTTTTCTGAGCAGGCTATTTTCCATCCTTTATTTGCTAATTGTAATGCGAAATTTAAAGTTGCATTGGTCAATGCCGTGGTTGAAGTAAAAGGAACCGCTCCTGGCATATTGGTTACTGCATAGTGAATTATTCCTTCTTTTATCAAAATAGGATCATCATGCGTAGTGGGTTCACTGGTTTCAAAACAGCCTCCTTGATCAATTGCCACATCTACTAATACTGTTCCAGGAAGCATTTTTTCTAACATTTCTTTTCGAATCAACTTAGGAGCTCTTGATCCTGGAATGAGTACTGTTCCAATGATTAAATGAGAACGTTTCACTTCTTGTTCAATCGTCAGGGAGGTAGAATAAATCGGAGTAACATTCGCAGGCATAATACTTTCCAATTCTCGTAAACGATTCAAATTAGTATCCAAAATGGTAACATTGGCTCCCATACCCGCTGCTATTCGTGCAGCTTCAGTTCCCGAAATCCCACCTCCAATGATTAAGACATTTGCAGGCTTAACTCCCGTTACACCTCCCAATAGTATGCCCAAACCCCCTTGAGGTTTTTCTAAATATTTTGCACCTTCTTGGGTTGCCATTCTACCCGCTACTTCAGACATGGGGATTAACAAGGGAAGTCTTCTATTTTCTTCAACCGTTTCATAAGCCAAACAAACTGCGTTGGTTTTGATCATCGCTTGGGTTAGGGTTTCACTAGATGCAAAATGAAAATAAGTAAACAATAATTGATTGGGTTGAATCAAATCATATTCTGCAGTGATTGGCTCCTTCACTTTAATAATCATTTCTGCGGCTTCATACACCTCCTTAATCGTCTTTGAAAAAGTACATCCTACATTTTCAAATTCTTGATCCGAAAACCCACTCAGCAAACCGGCTCCATGTTGAATATTTACTTGATGACCCGCACGAATAAGGGCTTGTGCCCCTGCCGGGGTTAAACCTACACGTGCTTCTTGGGGTTTTATTTCTTTTGGGACACCTATCTTCATTCCTTTTGAGTTTGTAATTAAATTATTAATCCAAATTTTGAATCTTTAAATTCTCTTCGAATATATAAATTTGACAATAATTTTTACCTAAAAGCCTCGGAAATTAGAACCAATTTCATTAACTTGAGAGTATCAAATTTTATACTATGAAATACTTTAATAAAACTCGGACCATTGAGCAAAAAGTTACTGATCGTACAACCATTCAGTTAATGGAAAAACAAGTTGAACTTCTAGAATCTATTCTCGATGAACTTCGTACTCAAAGCAAAGAATAATTGAGTACTTTTTTTAATCAAAAAAGCCTTCTATCGACTAGAAGGCTTTTTTTTTAAAATGTGAACGCGACAGGATTCGAACCTGTGACCGTCTGCTTAGAAGGCAGATGCTCTATCCAGCTGAGCTACGCGTCCTAATTTCGATTGCAAATATACTATTTCTTGTTTTGAAGTCACTCCCTGATTTTAAATTTTATTTTACCTTTTTTTAAGTCTTTATTTCCAGAAGTCAATTCAGTACACAATAGCGTCAGAAGGCAAATCTTCTAATGAGTAATTTCCAAAATCAATTCTCTCCAAGGTGTTGGAGTGCAGTGAAGTTTCTGCTGCTAAATCTCGATTCAATTGAAAAACATAGACTTTTTCTATTTCTTTGAAATTTGATAGTATTGGAATACTTTCTGCTTTTAAATTCGTGTTTATTAAATGAAGCCTCTTCAAGTTCTTAAGTGTTGACAATTGTTCAATACCCAAACCTGTGATAGCAGTTTGATTCAGTTTGATACTTACAAGGTTCGGAAGCTTACTTAAAATATCAAAAACAGTATCTGAAACTGCGCTCTCGCTTAAATCAATCTCTACAATATTATCACTTATAGGTAGAAGAACATTTAATTCTTTATCACTAAAAGCTTTGAAATTTATTGTACTCAAAAACAAAAGATTAGTCCCCTCTTTTATAGGAGTAATCAGAACACCCAATGATTGCAAGCTGTCTATTACTTTTTTATCAGGGGGTCCTATGTTTAAAACAGGATAAATCTCTTTTTTATTTTGTTTCATAAAAGACACCAATTGGTTCTCAGTAAACGAGAGTTCCCCCAATGTCTTAAATTCTGAAGCTCCTAACCTAACCCATTGACTTATTATCTCTTTTTCAGCCACCGTTAGTTGTTTTTGTGCTCTTGGCGGCATGTGCTTTTTTTCCAATTCAGGAAGGTGAATTCGGTTTAATAATTCACTTAATTCAGGAGAATTGAGATCTAGAACAGAACCATTTTTACCTCCTTTTAGAAGCGCATTGAAGGTATGCATTTGAAGGCCTCCTTTTGTTTTCTTGGGATTATGACAGCGCATACACTTATTCAATAAAATAGGCTCTATTAATCCACTATAAACAGGCTGATCTTTATAATTACTTATACTTAGCATCTTCTCAACCTTTATCTTATTAGTGCTGCCAGCAAGAGTAAGAAGTGGTTCGGTTAAATGATCTTCTCCATGGGTAATATTCCCCCCCAAATGACCGGTAATGATTAGAGAAAAAAACAAACTCAATATATAAAATAGCCTTGGTATTCTTGTGGCAAAAAGATTTCCCTTTAGAAAAAGATAAAAACCAAAGCATAAGAATAAAGTAAAACATCCTGCATAAAAATGCTTCTGAATTTCATCCCATAAATATCCTTCTTGAAGGTATTGAAATATTCCACTCCCAAGAGATAAAAGACAACTTATCGTAGCCCAAAAATAAATGAATTTTAAAAAAGAAGAACTCGGATTCAGTTTCTTTCTATTCAGCTCAAACAATAAACCCATCAAAATAAAACCAATGGGTAAATGGACCATCAAAGGATGTAAGCGTCCAAAAAAAGTAAAAACTGCATCCATTTAAGCTAAGATAAAATTTCTCGAATTACATTGCCTTCTACATCCGTTAACCTAAAAGGCCTACCTTGGAAATCATAGGTAAACTCTTCATGATCAAAACCTAAGAGGTGCAAAATCGTTGCATTTATATCATGAACCGAAACCTTACCTTCCACAGCAGAATATCCAATTTCATCGGTTTGGCCATGAACGACACCTTTTTTAATGCCTCCCCCAGCCATCCACATAGTAAAAGCATCACCATGATGATCACGTCCTTTGAAGCCCATAACTCTACCTTCTCGATTTTCTTGCATCGGCGTCCGTCCAAATTCAGCACCCCATACCACTAGGGTTTCGTCCAAAAGACCTCGTTGCTTTAAATCCAATAAAAGGGCGGTAATAGGGCGATCAATCTCTTTACATTTATTTCTCAATCCCAAATCAACAGCATTTGCTGCGGAATCTCCATGACTATCCCAACCCCAATCATAAAGCTGAACAAAGCGAACTCCGCTGGAAACCATTTTTCTTGCCAACAAGCAATTATTTGCAAAAGATTCTTTTCCTGGGGTAACACCATACATTTTTTGAACGGATTCAGGTTCATTTTGAATATCCATTACCTCGGGAACCGTAATTTGCATTCGATAGGCCATTTCATATTGATTAATGCGAGTTAGTATTTCAGGATCTTTTTGTGCTTTAAACTCTTGATAATTTATCTCATTAATAGAAGAGAGTAGTTCTTTTTTTAAGTTTCTAGACACTCCCTTAGGATCTTTTAAATACAAAACAGGATCTCCTTTAGATCGACATTGAATTCCTTGATAAACAGAGGGTAAAAAACCACTTCCCCAAACGCTTTTTCCAGCATCTGGTGTACCTCCAGAGGTTAAAACCACAAAACCAGGTAGGTTTTGATTTTCTGAACCTAATCCATAGGTTGCCCATGATCCAAGACTTGGTCTTCCAAAACGGGGACTTCCTGTATGCATCAATAATTGCGCAGGACCATGATTAAATTGATCTGTATTTACTGCTTTCAAAAAAGCAACTTCATCAATTACCTTTTTAAAATGGGGTAGGTTTTCCGAGATCCAATTTCCGGACTCTCCTGCTTGAGAAAATTTAGCTTGAGGACCCAGCATTTTTGGAACCCCTTGAATAAATGCGAATTTTTTTCCCTTCAATAAAGACTCCGGACAAAGTTGATCATGAAGTTTGTGCAACTCAGGTTTGTAATCAAACATTTCCAATTGAGAGGGGGCACCCACCATGTGTAAATAAATTACATTTTTAACTTTTGGAAATTTAGGGGGTGCCAATGGCGCAAGAGGATTCAATCCACGTTCACCTTCAAATGGACTTGAATTGGTTGAGGGAACGCAACTTTTTAGCAAACTTCCTAAAGCAATACCTCCTAAACCTAAGGTACATTCTTTTAAAAAATGTCTTCTACTGTTGATTGAAGCTTGATTAAGCACATACGCATCTAACAACTTTTTTTCTATCTCATTCATCTCTAAGCATGTGTTAAAAATTCATCCAAATTCATGATCGCATTGGCAACGATTGTTAGAGCTGCATGATGAAGGTTCGTTTTCTCAATGCCTAGAAACTGTTCCAAAGCCTCAGGACTCTCTTTAAACTCCAATAAAGCAGCCTCATAAAGGCTTCTTAAAATATTTAAGGATTCTACTTTCAATTCAGAATAGGTCGCTTGATAATACATGGATCCTATTGCTTCATCAATATCTATTGTCCCTAATTCATTTTTTGCTAAATGAAATGCTGCCTCCAAAAAAACAGGATCATTCAGAGTAACCAAAGCCTGTAAAGGGGTATTGGTTGGCAACCTTTGAACCAAACATATCTCTCTGGAACCGGCATCAAAAGTCATTAAAGATGGATAAGGACTTGTACGCTTTAAATAGGTGTATATCGCTCTTCTGTAACGATCTTCTCCGATACTTTCTTTCCAAAGATTTCCTAAATAGCGATGCTCCCAAATTCCATCTGGTTGAGGAGGCATAACCCCCACTCCCCCCATTTTTGAACTTAATAATCCTGAAACAGCAAGCGCTTGATCTCTAATTTCTTCTGCCTGAAGACGCAATTTAGGCCCTCGTGCATAATATACATTCTCAGGATCAGAAAGGTATTTCTGTTGCTCAATTCCTGAACTTTGTTGGTAGGTCGCAGTTAAAACAATAGACTTAATTAAGGCTTTTAAATCCCATTGTTGTTCCTCCATAAAATGTACTGACATCCAATCTAATAAATCAGGATGACTGGGAGGTTCAGATTGCGTTCCCATATCTTCGATAGAAGATACAATACCTCGTCCAAAAATTTGATACCACACTCGATTTACAATTGTTCTTGAGGTAAGAGGGTTCTCATTACTTACTAACCATTGGGCTAATCCAAGGCGGTTTTTATCCCAATTAAAATCCCAATCGTTAAATACCTCAGGTACATCTGGTGCAATCGTATCTGACGGCATTAGCCAATTCCCTCGTTCAAAAAAACGCGTTTCCCTTTTCATATATTTTGGGTTTTCAACAAGAATTGGGGTTCGCGTTGTTTTTGCATTCAATAGGGTGGTGAATATTTTCTTGATGTTTGCAAACCCTTTCTTGTTTTTTCCTGGTAATTCAGGTAAAAATGCAAACCAATTCAGTACACTCGTGTATTCTTTTGTAGAGGAAAGGAAACTATTCTGTGCTTCAATGTATAAATCTACTCTAGTGCTAACGGGTTTAAATGGGACGGTGAAAATTTCTCCATAATTACCATTGTTAGAATTTGTGGTTGGTAATTTAAACTGGCTCAAAATCGCTCCTTCAGGACCTCCATTTCGAATAGTAATTTGAGTCCCTTTTTTTGGAGAATTGAATTCAACTACCAGGCGATTGCTTCCGTTTGTTTCTACATTACGCAAATAAGCAGAACCTCTATCCCACAATCCCAATCGCTTACCATCTGTAATCAAAGTGCCTTTTGAAATTTGCTCACTAGCATGCAAATGATATTTAGGCTCATAAAAATTAAGAAAGTTCTGAAAGGCTTTTTGTGAAGCATCATCCCCATGAATACTGACCCACTTTAATAGTTCCTTTAAACTCTCTTTATTTTTTGATTCATACGTTCTTAAATTGGGTTCTTCATCTGAAGTATCTTCATCTCGTGTGTTATTAAAAAAGGCCATCATTTGGTAATATTCTTCATGGCGAATCGGGTCATAGGGGTGACTATGACATTGAACACATCTCATGGTGGTGCTTTGCCAAACATCGAAAGTTGTATTCACGCGATCAATTACTGCCGCCGTTCTAAACTCTTCATTAGAAGTACCTCCTTCATCATTAGTCATCGTATTTCTATGGAATGCTGTAGCGATCAAATTACTAACCTTGGGATTAGGGAGTAAATCTCCAGCAAGCTGATCGATCGTAAATTGGTCAAAAGGGAGGTTTGTGTTTAATGCATTAATTACCCAATCACGGTACTGCCAAATAGTACGCCCACGATCAGCCTCATAGCCTTTAGTATCTGCATATCGAGCAAGATCCAACCACCAACTTGCCCATTTCTCACCATATGTTTTCTGATTCAATAAACTATCTACAAAATTTTCATAGGAAATTTCATCCTTCAAAAAGGCATTAAAATAATCTTGATCTGGAGGTAAGCCAGTAATATCAAAAGACACTCTTCTCGCTAAAACATTTTTTTGAGCAGTCGCATTGGGGAAAAGTTTATGTGTCTCCATTTTCGAGGCAATAAAATGATCAATTGGAGATTGTATAAAGTTTTGAATTGAATCACTTTTAATCAAAGGGAGCTTTTTTTTCAAAGGAGTAATGTACGCCCAATGTGTTCCCCATTGTGCGCCCTGATCAATCCACTGTGTAAAGAGGCTTATTTCTTCCTCAGAGAGTGCTGGTTTCTCAAAAGGCATCCTGAGATCTGAGTCGGTTTCATGCAAGCGTTGAATTAGTCGACTTTTTTTGGAATTACCTGGGATAATGGCAGGCGACCCTTCTTCTGTATCTCCGAGTGCCTCATTTTTAAATAAAAAACTGAAGCCTCCATTCTTTTTTACTCCTCCGTGGCAGGAAATACATTTTTTATTGATGATTGGCTTGATGTCGGTATTAAAATCAATTACTCTCTGCTTTTGACATCCAGTTAGCAAGCTAAAAGTCAACAATACACAAAAAATAGATTTAAAACTCATTTTAAAAAGGTTTTTAGATGTCTAATTTCTAAAAATAAACATTACTAGCTTTAATCTAAGTATTTGACTGAAAAAATATTAATTCAAAAAAAATAGTAAATCATATTTTCAAGCCATTGTCCAGTATACATTCATTTTAAAAACCTTAAAAAGCAGTCGTCAAAATAGTCAAAAAAGTCTCTATCCCCATCAAATAGTTTCCAACTCTTAAGTTCTCATTAGGACTGTGTTGATTATTGTCTAGATTTACTGTAGGCACTCCAATAGCAGGAACACCCAACTCTGAAACAAAAGGAGAAATAGGAACAGACCCTCCACTGGTTCTAATGATTACAGGTTTTGATTGGTAATAATCCGTCAATATTTTAGTCAACCACTGCCCTTCTTTTGCCTGAGTATCAGTCCTAAAAGCAGGATAGGAAACCTTCGCGTTCATCTGTATGATTTTATCATACTGCATTCTTTCTTTCTCCGAAGGCACATGGTCTAAAACAGTAAAACCTAAATTCTGAATGTGCTTTTCAACACCAGCAATTAAAGCCTCGGGCTTACTTTCCAAAACCAAACGAATATCCATTTCTGCCGTTGCCGAAGCAGGAATAATGGTACGTGCCGCTTCTCCTACCCAACCACTTTGCATTCCCCGTATGTTTAGAGATGGATATTGAAGTGATTCCTGATAATTATTTCCCACTTGATCATTGAGTCGAGTCTGTGTTCGTTTTTTTATCGCAGCATCTTCGGTAGGAACCCCTTCCAATACTCTTCTTACTGTTTCATCTAGTGTAATACCCTCATAAAAATTAGGGATCACCACTTTTCCAACCTCATCTTTCATAGAGGCTAAAACTTTGGATAAGGCTAATGCTGGATTGGGCAGGTAATTCCCATAATGCCCACTATGTTGTGATGTCAAGGGCCCAAATGTTGTCAAAGTAAGTTTGGCGATTCCACGATTCCCAAATACCAATGTAGGCAAACCGCTACTGTGCATTGGTCCATCAAGAATGAGCAATAAATCCGCTACCAACTCCTTTTTAAATTTTTTGACTGCTTCAGGTAATCCAGGGGAGCTTTGCTCTTCTTCAAAATCTAAAATTAATTTAATGTTGAATGCGGGCTTTTTATTTATATTTTTCAAATGATTCAGTGCAGTTAAAAACATAACAAAAGGGCCCTTGTCATCTGCACTAGAACGAGCAAAAATTCTTAGATCATCAATAGCGTCACCTTTTAAAGCATCCCATGGTAAGGATTCAAATCCTTTTCCAGTTTTCTGTTTTAATTCCGCCTCATAGGGATTTTCTTGATCCCATTTAGACAAATCAACCGCTTGTCCATCCAAATGCATATAAAAGGCAAGGGTAGGAAGTTTCTTATGGACTATTTTATTTGCTAAAAGTAAGGGGAGATGAGCGGTGTTTAACCTTTTTAAATTAAAACCGAGAGAAGCCAATTGCTGCTCTGCCCAATTAATATTGGCTTCAATTTGTTCTGTTTTGGAAGCATCGTTGGGAAGGGACAAAAAAGCTTTGAATTCTGCAATCTGTTCAATGCCGAGTTCACGTGCAGCTTTTTTATAAACACGCTGTGCGCGTATTGGAGATAGACCAATTAAAAAGATAACAATTAGATAGTAATATGTTTTCATAGATATTAAAATTAATGAATTCCTTTACAATTTTGAACTCATCCAAATATAGGAATTGAGGAAGAGCTTTAGCCAAAACGATAAAGAAAATAATTTGTACTTTGGTTTTTTAAATGACATCAAGACTGTGTTGAAAAAAGTATTTCTTGCCCTACAATTGCTATTCAGTTGTCTACTGATTGCACAAAACACCAATCCAAACCAACGCTTAAACTTTAGTGCTACCTATTTAAAAGAAGATCCTAATATTGATGGAAACATCCTTCAGGAATCTCTCTGGAAAAACATTCCTGTAATTTCTAATTTGGAACAAATTAAACCGAATTATGGTGCTCCTGTTTCCGAAAAAACTGAAATTAGGGTTGCTTACACGACCAAAACACTCTACATAGCAGTAATTTGTTATGATACATCTCCTGAAAATATTGTTGTTTCTGATTCGAGAAGGGATGCAAATCTCAATGATGATGATAGCTTCCTTTTTATATTAGACACGTATAACGATCAACAGAATGGCTTTTTGTTTGGAACAAATGCCGATGGAATGGAATATGATGCTCAAATTGACAGGGAGGGTGAAGGAAATTTCAGTGCAAACAGACAACAAGGAGGTGTTGTAGGAGGAACAAATATCAATTGGGATGCCTCTTGGGAAGTAAAAACCGAAACGGGGGATTATGGTTGGAGTGCAGAGTTCGCCATTCCCTTGCGATCCATTCGTTTTAATAGTGGTACCAATAAAACCTGGGGAATCAACTTTCAACGCAATATTAGTAAACGAAGTGAAACGGCCTATTGGGCAAATCTCCCATTAGGTTTTGACATAAAACGTTTGTCTTTGGCAGGAAAGATGAATGGATTAAATTTAAAATCACCTAAAAACCTAAAGGTAATTCCGTATGTATTAACTCAAGGTATAAATGATAGAAGCCAACTAAATAAAGACTCTTCTAGAGCTGACATTGGTGGAGATATTAAATACAGCCTTACTCCAGGATTAACTTTAGATGTTACTTACAATACAGATTTTGCACAGGTCGAGGTGGATGAACAACAGGTGAACTTGGATCGTTTCAATTTATTTTTCCCAGAAAAGCGCCCTTTTTTTCTTGAAAATGCAGGACAATTTAGTGTGGGTAGTGCTGGGGAGGTGGACCTCTTTTTTAGCAGGCGAATCGGCATTGGTACCGATGGAGCATTAGTTCCCATCATCGGTGGCTCAAGAGTCTCGGGTAAAGTGGGACAAACCAACATCGGCCTTTTGAGCATGTTTACAGACGATGTGGAAAATTCAAACATTGTAAAAAACAACTATTCAGTTGCAAGGGTTAATCATGATTTTGCCACGAGTAGGTCCTCTATCGGAGGTATCTTTGTGAATCGATCTGGAATTAATTTGCCTGATGATTACAACCGAGTATTTGCCCTAGATGGAAAATTAGGCTTAGGTAAAAAAGCGCAATTGACTGGTTTTGTCTCCAAAAGCACTACACCCGGAATCAGCTCTAATGATCATGCTTTTAAGTTTTTAGGGGTGTATAATTGGAATGGGTGGAATCTACGTGGTGGGTATACTCAAGTTGGAGAAGGTTTTAATCCGGAAGTTGGTTTCCTGCTTAGGGAATCCTTTAGAAAACCTGAATTTTTAATCTTTAAACAATGGCGTCCCAAAAACACGGGGAAACTTCTTGAAGTTAGACCTCATATCTCCTATCGTGGTTATTGGGACTTTAACAACAATTTAATCACTAGCTTTTTACACGTTGATAATCATTGGGTTTGGGAAAGTGGTTTTGAAATTCATACGGGAGTAAATTTTACAACCGAAGGAGTCATAAGCCCTTTCTCCATTTCAAAAGTTGAAATTCCAATCGGTGAATACAAGCATAGCGAATTGCAACTGGTCATGATGACTAATGCTAATAAAGAAGTTTATTTTCAGACAAGAACAGTTATTGGAGGCTATTTTGGAGGAAATCGTTTTTCAAGTAACAACCGAATTAACTTTAGAATTGGAGATAAGTTTAATACCTCCGGAACACTCAATTACAATCGATTAATCCTTCCAAATGGAAATGTAAATGCTGTCATTAGTGGCGCGCGATTTGCCTATTCTTTTACTCCTCGAATGTTTCTTCAAAGTCTCATTCAATACAATAATGTTTCAAATATTACTTCGCTTAATGCGCGATTTGGTTGGTTACAAAACGCAAATACCGGTTTATTTGTTGTATTCAATATTATTCAGGATATTGATTATATGGATCTTTTAAACAATCAAAGCATTACCATTAAGTATAGTTATCAGTTTGATTTACTGAAAAAATAAATTAATGTTATTGGGGTAGATTTTTCATTAAAAAGGAAATGCCATTTTTACTGAGAATATTTTCTATGTCCGCTTGAGAATATCCTCTTGTGGATAAAATTAGATCCAGCTTTTGTAAATCCGCTATTGTATCAATATCATGGGGGCATTGTTCTCTTCCAAAACCTCCATCTAAATCTGATCCGATCATCACATGTTTAGAATTTCCAGCTAATTGGCAAATATGATCTATATGATTTGCGATGGTTTCCAAAGAAACTTTACTTTCATTAGGTTGAGTGATTCCTCTTTGCCAGTTGGGGTATAGCATCCAAGCATCAAAAGCCATTCCGATCAGACTCTCACGCTCTAGTAGAGACTTAATTTGATCGTCATCAAATTGACGTTTGTTGGGCACTAAGGCTCTACACATACTATGACTGGCCCAAATCGGTCCCTCATAACATTCTAGCGTTTCCCAAAAACTTTGATCGCATAAATGCGTCGCATCTAAAATAAGTTTTAATGAAGTAATTTCTTTCAATAATTTCCTCCCCTTCGTTCCTATTCCTCCTTCAGAATCCGTACCAAAGGCATAGGTTCCAGGACCGTAATGCGCAGGTCCTATTGCTCTTAACCCCGCCTCATAAGCTAATTCTAGATGCTCCATAGAAACGATTGAATCCGCTCCCTCTAGACTTAAAACATAACCCAAAGGCATTTGAGAAGCATCTGACGCCCACCCTGACACATGATTTTTAAGGGCGGTTGCTGTTTTAATCTGAAAAAGCTCCCCTCCTCTTTCCATAGCTCGATACCATGCTAATTGACCTTGGGTTTGGGCCCATGCTTGCTCGGGGGAGTTCCAGCCTGGCAAAGGGTTGATTTCTTTCACATAACGTGCAATGAGAGTTGCGACAAACAAGCCTAAGTTTCCTTCTCTCAGTGCAGGAAATGAAACCGTACCCTTTCCTCTATCGGGAAGATCAGTCATTCCTATTTCTTGCTCTCGAATTTGTTGCACCGTTTTTCGAAGATCACGATTCCACTCCATGGCATTCATAGAAAGATCCAAATGTGCATCGAAAATAAATTTCATAAATTAAATTTCTAAATGATAATCACGTCCATCAATTGGCCAAGCAACGCCCTTACTTCCGTCAATTATTGTTTCGGCTTTATTGTATTTTGCAACTGTAGGACATATATGATAGGGAATTGCATAAAATAAATCCCCTACTTTAAAATTATTTTCTGCTGAATATTCAATGATTAAATGTTCCTCACTTTGCCCTTTGTGAATTGCTCCTTCCATACCCAAGATCTCAACCCGGGGTAAAGGCATTTCTGAAGCAATGGCTTTATGCCCCAAGTCAAAGCAAAAAATATTTTCATTTGGGATGCTAATCAATCGGGTAATTACAACCGCTGCATTTAAGAAGGGCGATTCCTCCCATATACGTTTATACCCCAAATCCCAAAGTAAGGTGGTTCCGGGACTTAAAATGACTCTTGAACGCAAGGAATGCGGAAAAAAACTAGGGGATCCCCCAGCTATAATTTGAGACACTTTGCCTCCACTGGATTCTATCTTTTGAATAAGATCCTCGACTGCTTTAAAATCAATATTGCATTTCTTTACTCGCTCCTCTAAATTTAAAGGTCGAATATGACCGTCATACACATGCAATCCCTGGAATTTAAGAGTATTCATTCCCAAAAAATTTTCATACAAACTATAGGCTAGCTCAGGTAAAATACCTGTCCGATTCATACCATTGTTGATGTCGATCCAAAGTGAAAACTCTTGATTCTCTTTTGCAGCCAAATCTGAAAAAAGCTGGAGTGAATCCAAATTATCTACCAATGTAGAAAATTGAATCTTGGGATGTTTCGCTTGAAGGGATAAAAAGTACTTTGCCTTAATTTCTGTGGGTTGGTGTGCCAACAAGATATGAGATACATCACACGAAATTAAAAGCTCAACTTCGCTTAAAGTAGCACACTTAAAACGGCTAATTCCCTGATTCATTTGAAGTTTTACAACTTCACGCATTTTATGCGTTTTAATATGTGGCCACAAACGCTCTACCCCTCCTGCTATTGAAAGCATTGAGGCAATATTCTTCTTAATCCGTTCTGGATAAACGAGTAAACCTGGAGTGAGTAGTGTATTCTCTTGATTTACTTTATACCAAGGGGAAGCTTTCATACTCAGTTAAGATTCTAATAAAAATAAAGCTTCAATCTCAACGGCAATATTTTGCGGTAAGGACATGCCTACCGCGCTGCGGACACCAATACCCTTTTCAGTTCCAAAAATATCGGCCATCAATTCACTAAAACCATTAATAACAAAAGGATGATCTTCAAACTCTGGAGTTGCATTGACCATCCCCAAAACTTTAATCACGCGCTTGATTTTAGTAAAGGGCGGAGTATGAGCTATTATAGAAGAAAGCATGGTCAGCCCTACTTGACGGGCTGCATTTTTTGCTTCGTCTTTATTCAAAACGGATCCCACTTTACCTTGAATTAACCCACCATCATTTAAAACAGGCCCTTGACCTGAAACATATAATTGATTTTCTAAAATCAAAACGGGTCGATACACACCCGCCGGTTTAGGCGCTGGAGGCAGAACCAACCCCATGGATTCAATTCGATTTTTCAACTGTATACTCATGATATAAAGTTTTCTAAAATTAAAACACCCAAGAGACCACTGACCCCAATAGACGTTTCCATAACCGTCCAAGTAGACAGTGTTTCTTTAATATTCAAATTAAAATATTCTTTAAATAACCAAAATCCACTGTCATTGACATGTGAAAGCATCAAGCTACCTGAGCCAATGGCAAGCACCATTAATTCTGGGCTTACCCCAGAACTTTGCACCAAGGGCAATACAATTCCCGCAGTCGTCAATCCTGCAACGGTTGCAGAACCAACAGAAAAACGAATTAGAGTGGCAATTAACCAAGCAATAATTAAAGGAGACATAGAGGATATTTCCAAAAGACTCCCGATGTAGTTACTTACTCCACTATCTATTAATATTTGCTTTAAAGCGCCTGCCCCTGAAATAATTAACAAAACCATCGTTATCCCCGAAACAGCAGTTCCAAATATTTTCATAATCCCTTCCATGGAATTTCCACGGGCGATTCCTAAAGTATAAATTCCAATTAAAACGGTTAATAAAAGAGCAATTACTGGGTTTCCGATAAATTTAATAAGGGAGTACATAAAGTGATCTTCAGCAATAAAACTGCTTATAATGGTTGAAAAACCAATTAAAATTACAGGAAGTAAAGCCGTGATTAAACTGTTAGTTAAACTGGGTAATTCCTCTTCTTCAAATACTTTTGAAGCCATGAACTCTTTGAGTGGTTTCGCTTCAACTTTGGGAATAAATCGGGTGAGTATGGGCCCAGAAATAAGAATAGCTGGAATGGCTATAAGAATGCCATACAGCAAGGTTTTTCCTAAATCCGCTTCAAACATTACCGATAAGGCAGAGGGTGCAGGGTGTGGCGGAAGGAATCCATGAGTAACTGATAAGGCTGCCAACATGGGAAGCGCTATGGAAATTAAAGAAAGTCCTGTAGCGGTTGCTACTGTAAAGACCAATGGAACTAAAATCACAAATCCAACGGAATAAAACATAGTAATCCCAACAATAAATCCAGTTAACATAACTGCGGTTCGTGTATTTTTAATTCCAAAAAGCGCAATTAATCCATTGGTTATTTTTTGAGCGGCCCCACTTTCGGCGACTAGCTTTCCAAGCATGGCTCCCAAACCTAAAATCATCACTAAAAAACCTAATGTATTACCAATTCCTTTCTCTATCGAACTTACTATTGCATTCAGCTCCATACCTTGACCCATCCCAATGGCTATAGATACTAAAATAAAAGCAATAAAAGCATTCAGTCTTACAACAATGATTAATAAGAAAAGGAAAAGTATCCCCAAAGAAATAACGACTAATGGCATAGGGATAAAAATAAGAAAATGAAAAGACTATCGCTTATCTTTTGATACTTTTAATTCGTTCTAAAGGCATATACACCTGAACTACTTTGATTTCCATTTGTATCTATGGCAACTATTTTCCAATAATATACCCTATTATTTTCTACCACAACTTCAAGTTGTATTTGGTTTTCTTGATAATCTAGCGTTTGATTGAGAGTGGTACCGTCCGTCTGATCCAAATAAACCTCAAAACTATTCAAGTCTCCGTCCACATCCGAAGCAGTCCATTGTAGGATTACAATATTATTAATGTCAGGAGTGACATTGGCTCCCGAACGAGGTGAAATCAACACTGAAGGAAAAGGGGCATAATTCACAACGGCATCTCCTGCCAAATAGAATTTCCAAGTTTCACTTTCTACGGGTGTAGAGCCTGCTTCTCCAATACTTTTCACCTTCCATGAATAAGGCTCAGCCTTGCTTAATGCAATGCTAATTTCATTGGTTTGACTGGTATAAGTCTGAGAGGATTGAGTAAGTAAATTTTCAACAACTAAGTCATAAGACAATGCATCAGTCGCAGCAGTCCATTGAAACCTCACGCTACTCTGAGAATCATTTATTGAAGTACCGTCCAAGCATGTTTCTGCATCCAAAGGAGCGATCAGACTTGCCACTCCCGGTTCTACTATCGTAGGAGTAGATTCTTTTTGACAAGCAAATACGAGCAGTAAAAACACAAAAACAGTATGATAGTTCTTCATTTTCATCATTATTCTTTTATCACTTGGAAAGATTGATCAATCGTAGCCCCTTTGATATTGATAATATATCCTCCTTGCAAGTAATGATCCGTTTCAAGGGTGTAATATCTTATTCCAAAGGGAAGTGTAATTACTTTTTGATCCACCTGTTGTCCGTTGGGTGTATAAACTTCTATTCCTAACACACGATCCTCTCCTCCAATAGTGAAAGTTAATTCGCTTTTAAATGGATTAGGGACATACTTCACTTCATAGGAATTTAAATAGGTGTTTTCAAATAAACCTTGACATTCAATTCCCGTAGAAATTGATATACGATTCATCCCTTTGGCAAGAGAGACTTTATGGCTACTCTTGCTGGTTTGAGTGGTTATACCATTGTGTGTAATGTTATATGAAACCCCTCCACTGAGTCCGAAGGTGATCGTTTGATCATTCTTATTGAACATAGAATTAACTAAAAGTGTATCAGGCTCTGTAATCGTAACTTCAAAACAACGTTCAAACTCATCTGAAGAGACACCCTCAACCGTAATGCAAATTGAGTATACTCCTGCTGAAAGATTATCTAAACTCCATGAGGAGGATGAAAAACTATCCGAAAAAGTTGTCGCTCCACTTACAGCAACATTGTAAGTCACAGAAGAGTCAACCACTGCTATATTGATGGAATTATTTCCAGCACATTTTTCAGTTTTCGAAATACTGAAATTACTCGCTGGAATATAATAGATTAAACAACCGTTCGCATCAACTATTTCTCCTAATGGAGTCTCTGGGCAGCTGTCAAAAGGATTCCAAACTCCATCGTGATCAAAATCATCCGATACATCTCCTACACCATCACCATCCTCATCTGCTTGATCTGGGTTAGCAACCAAGGGACTGTTGTCTAAAATATCAACGATTCCATCACCATCATTATCATCAGTGGGGAGAACGGGCTGTGATTGAAGCTCTATAGCTGTTGCATTCCCCTCAGGAACTTGGATATTCGTTTGAGTTACCACAATGGGTACCTCTGGCTTTCCGTCATCCAGATTGATGTATTCGACCTCTACCTCATAAATATTATCTCTATTGGCATCTCCAGGATTTTCATAATCTGGAGGTGTAATAAACGCTAAAAAGTCTTCATTCTCATCCTCTACAGGATCATTGTTTTTGACCCCTTCCTTGGCATTTGATTTAACAGTAAACTTAGACGCATCTGCTCCCCCGCTAATTCTCTTTTTAACTTTCCACTTCCCAACATTTTTATTGTAAGGGTTAAAATATCTTCGGTGATCCACTTTAGCTCCTAGATTTTCATC
>JAURBX010000117.1 GCA_030828745.1 Flavobacteriaceae bacterium
AATATTTTGACTCAAGAGATGACCCGTTTGGGGTGTAGAAAACCCCTGTATAGTTTTGGAATTTCCATGTTAGGCCCCGCATTGTTGAAGTTTGCTACCGAAGAGCAAAAATTGCATTATTTACCTCAAATTGTAGAGGGTAAAATCTGGTGGTGTCAGGGCTATAGCGAACCCAATGCAGGGAGTGATTTGGCGAGTTTACAAACCAAAGCGATAGATAAGGGGGGTCATTTTGAAATTACAGGCTCAAAGGTTTGGACGTCCTATGCCGATAAAGCGGATTGGATTTTTTGCCTGGTACGTACCGATTTTGAGGCCTCAAAACATACCGGAATTAGTTTTGTTCTTATCGATATGGCAACAGAAGGAGTGAGTACAAGACCCATCAAGCTAATAAGTGGAAAATCTCCTTTTTGTGAAACCTTTTTTGATGGGGTAAAGGTGCCAAAAGAAAATCTAATTGGCACCCTAAACGAGGGGTGGAATATTGCTAAATTTTTATTGACCCATGAGCGTCAAATGATTGGAGGAATCGGGGAAACAGATGTCAGAAAAGAAGTTCATCAAGTCGCAATTGAGAATTTGCCAATCAATGCCCAGGGAAGTATTGCAGACGGGGTGTTACGAGGTCAAATTTCCGATTTTGAAATGGATGAAGAGATTTTTGATTTAACGATTCAACGGATTACGGATGAAGCAAAAACAGGAAATAATTCAGGAGCTTTATCCTCCTTTTTTAAGTTTTATGGAACCGAACTCAACATTGCCCGACAAGAATTGTTAATGGCTTTGAGAGGAACTGAAGCACTCATTTGGGAAGAAAATAAAAAATCAGATGGAGACTTAGCCCGAAAATTTTGTCGCTCAAAAGGAAACTCCATTGAAGGAGGGACCTCAGAAATTCAATTGAATATCATTTCAAAACTTATTTTGGGTTTGCCCACTAAATAAAATTATCATGGCTTTAATAATTACAGAAGAACAAAAAATGCTTAGAGGTGCAGCCGCAGAATTCCTTGCCGCTAAAGCTCCAGTCAGTGCAATGCGAGCGCTACGTGATGAAGGATATAAGACTTTTGACCCTAATTTGTGGGAAGAGATGATTGCTATGGGATGGACAGCCCTGACAGTGCCTGAACGTTATGGTGGACTCGATTTTGGATTTGTGGGTCTAGGACAAATTTTAGAAGAAACAGGGAAACATTTATCAAAATCCCCTTTGCTGTCCTCTGTTCTCTTGGGTACTTCAGCACTTAAATTATCAGATAATGATGCCTTAAAAGCTAAATTTTTTCCGGGAGTGATGGAAGGATCTATTCAACTCACTTTGGCGCTTCAGGAAGGCAAACACCATCAAATAAATTCTTTTGAAACCCAAGCAGTGTTGGAAGGGAAAGATTATATTCTTTATGGAGCTAAAACAATGGTAATTGATGGCACTACAGCCAGTCATTTTGTTGTTCTTGCAGCAACAGCATCTGAGTTCAGCTTATTTTTGGTCGACAAACAATCAGAAGGAATTTCAATTTCTGATAGTATCCTTATGGATGCGGGAACTTATGCTGACATTACTTTTGATGCAGTTAAAGTGAGTGCTGAAAATAAGCTAAATCTACAGCAAGAGGGTAAGTCTATGCTTGATCAGCTTATGGCAATTGCTTATTCAGGTTTGGCATCAGAATTACTGGGCATAGGGCAACAAGCTTTTGATAGTACAATTCAATACCTCAAAGAGCGCAGCCAGTTTGGAGTTGTTATCGGAACCTATCAAGCCTTACAACATCGAGCAGCGATCTTATTTTCTGAATTAGAATTATGTAAATCTATAGTCCTTAAGGCACTAAAGGCAATCGATGAAAAGGATAAAAATGCAATGCGATATGCACACTTAGCAAAAGCTAAACTCGGAAAAACAGTAAAACAAATCACTAATGAAGCGATTCAAATGCATGGGGGTATTGGTGTAACTGACGATGCCAATATTGGTTTTTATTTAAAGCGAGCAAGAGTGGTTCAGCAGCTTTTTGGAGATTACCATTATCATTTAGATCAATTGGCGATTCTCAAGGGGTTTTGAAAAATTAAATTTCTTTAAAAAAAGCCCTTAAAAGGGTTCTCTATTTAGGATGAACCCCATATATTTGCAGCTTGAAATAAAGAATAAAAAACAAACGCTAACGCAGATTAAAATGGCACAAAATACAGGTAAAGTTTCTCAGATAATTGGTCCCGTTGTAGATGTTGATTTTGGAGGTGAAAACAATACACTTCCTCGAATTTACGATGCTTTAGAAATTATAAACGCAGATGGTTCTAAATTAATTTTAGAAGTTCAATCTCATATTGGAGAGGAAACTGTTCGTACCATCTCAATGGATTCTACGGATGGTTTAAGTAGAGGGACTGAAGTGAAAGCAACAGGTAGCCCGATACAAATGCCCATTGGAGAAAACGTTTACGGTCGTTTGTTTAATGTAATTGGTGATGCAATTGATGGAATGGAAGACCTTCCTAAAGAAAATGATAAGGGTTTGCCTATCCACAGAGATGCCCCTGCATTTGAAGATCTTTCTACTTCTACTGAAGTTCTTTTTACAGGGATCAAAGTAATTGACTTAATTGAGCCTTATGCCAAAGGAGGAAAAATTGGTCTCTTTGGAGGAGCTGGGGTAGGGAAAACAGTTTTGATTCAAGAATTGATTAACAATATTGCAAAAGGACATGGTGGACTTTCTGTATTTGCAGGAGTTGGAGAGCGTACTCGTGAAGGAAATGATTTGCTTCGTGAAATGCTTGAGTCTGGAATCATAAAATATGGAGATGACTTTATGCACTCCATGGAAGAAGGAGGATGGGATCTTACCAAGGTGGACAAAGCGGCCATGAAAGAATCCAAAGCAACTTTCGTATTCGGACAAATGAACGAACCTCCCGGAGCACGTGCACGTGTTGCCTTATCTGGATTGACTATTGCAGAATATTTTAGAGATGGAGCTGGAGATGGCCAAGGAAAAGATGTACTATTCTTCGTTGACAATATTTTCAGATTCACTCAAGCAGGTTCTGAGGTGTCGGCCTTATTAGGACGTATGCCTTCAGCTGTGGGTTACCAACCGACGCTTGCTACAGAAATGGGTGCGATGCAAGAGCGTATTACTTCAACCAAAAAAGGATCGATCACCTCAGTTCAGGCAGTATATGTACCTGCAGATGACCTTACCGATCCTGCACCCGCAACAACTTTTGCACACTTAGATGCTACGACAGTATTGTCTCGTAAAATTGCAGAGCTTGGAATCTATCCTGCAGTAGATCCTTTGGATTCTACTTCACGAATCCTAACGGCTGAAATTTTAGGAGAAGAGCATTATAAATGCGCTCAAAACGTAAAAGAGTTATTACAACGTTATAAAGAATTACAAGACATTATAGCCATCTTAGGGATGGACGAATTGTCAGAAGAAGACAAACAAGCCGTTTCTAGAGCTAGACGTGTTCAGCGTTTCCTTTCACAACCGTTCCACGTTGCGGAGCAGTTTACTGGGATTCCAGGTGTTTTGGTTGATATTAAAGAGACTATTAAAGGATTTAATATGATTATGGATGGAGAGTTAGATCACCTTCCAGAATCAGCATTCAACTTAAAGGGAACCATCGAAGAGGCAATAGAAGCTGGTGAAAAAATGTTAGCAGAAGTATAATATTATGC
Organism: Flavobacteriaceae bacterium; assembly: GCA_030828745.1. GTDB lineage: Bacteria > Bacteroidota > Bacteroidia > Flavobacteriales > Flavobacteriaceae > MS024-2A. The sequence continues at coordinate 3,710 of JAURBX010000117.1, forward strand.
ATCTAGAAATTGTATCTCCCGAAGCCAAATTATTTAGTGGCGAAGTAGAAAGTTTGACAGTCCCAGGAGCTTCAGGCTCTTTCCAAGTATTGAATAATCATGCGCCTATTGTATCTACCTTATCGAAAGGGCAGGTGAAAATTCAAGGGAACATCAAACTAGATGATATCAACAAGGGGCTTTTTTCCCAAGAAGGGACCAACACATTTTTTGAAATCCAATCGGGTGCTTTAGAAATGCGTGAGAACAAAGTTATTTTGTTGACAGACTGATAAACTTAAATCTTTTCTAAATTTTACTAGATGAAAACCATTTCCTTAAAGTGGCTAGTAGTTTCACTGTTTTTTCTTATTAGACTACAAGCACAACAAGACAGTATAGCGTTGCAACAACGTTTGAAAGAGGTTGTTGTTTCTTCTTCAAGAATTGATGTTGATTTTTCAGAAAATTCAAGAACGCTGCATTTAATTTCTGCACAAGAACTAGAAACTAGTGGTGCGTTGACGGTGGTAACTGCTTTGCAGCAAATTGCAGGAATTGATATTCGTCAACGAGGGATCGCTGGAATGCAAGCCGATCTTTATATCAGAGGAGGCGGGTTTGATCAAACCCTCTTGTTGATTGATGGAATTAAATTGGACGACGCGCAAACTGGTCATCACACCCTGAACTTTCTTCCTCCTATTGAAGTGATTGAACGAATTGAAATTGTTAAAGGTCCAGCAGCACGTGTTTTTGGCCAAAATGCTTTTACAGGCGCGATAAATATTGTGACTAAAAAAGAATTTTCAAGTGGGGGCTCTGCTCAACTAAGAAGAGGCTCTTATGGACAAATCCATGGGGAAGTAAATTACAGAACCACCACTGAAAAAGTGAACTTACTCGCTCATTTTTCACGTAATTCGGCTGATGGATATCGGTACAACACCGACTTTAATAACAATAATGTATTTTTAAAAGCGGGCCTTTTTACCGATAAAAAACTCCCCATAGATCTATTAGCCAGTTTCAATGGAAGAAAATTTGGAGCTAATGGATTTTATGCTTCTCCTGAGGCGAAAGACCAATACGAGGAAACGGAAGCCAGTTTGTTTGCATTACAAACAAAAGCACAAAAGGGGAATTGGATTTTTAAACCCAAAGTCTATTGGAGAAGAGGTCAGGATCAATATGTATACATAAGATCCAATCCTGAAATTTATGAAAATTGGCATATTACCCACAAAGTAGGTGCTGCTTTAGATATTAGTTTAGTCTCAAAATGGGGAACTACCGGAATCGGTTTAGATTTTTCTAGGGTTTCTATTGCAAGTAATAATTTGGGAAATCGTTCCCGACAATTGACCACTTTTTTTCTGGAACAGCGCTTTACTTTTTGGGATCACAAATTGGATTTGACCCCTGGAGTTGCAGTAAATATGTATTCTGATTTTGGGAATTTTGCTTACCCTGGTATTGACGTTGGTTTTCAACTTGATTCACGGTGGCGGCTTTATGGGAACCTAGGGTACACCTATCGTATTCCGACCTATACCGACTTGTTCTATACCGACAGAACTACAATAGGTAATTCTAACTTAAAACCTGAAGAGGCACTTGCCAAAGAACTAGGACTTCGTTTTACTTCACAAGCACTTACTTTTTATGTAGCTTATTTTGATCGTCAAGCAGAGAATTTAATTGATTATGTAAAAGCCACAGCGGAGGATTTGTGGGAGGCAACAAATATTAGAAGCGTAAACACCCAAGGCGTTGAAATGGAATTGCAATATCCCTTCATAATTGGGAAACAACCTCAGGTTTTAAAGTGGGGTTATACCTATTTAACAGATGACTTAAAAGAAACGCAAGTCAATTTTTCACGCTACAGCATCAACTCACTTCAGCATCATTTTACTTTCAGTTATAGAGCGCAACTAACAAATAAAATGCAGTGGTTTACAGGCTTTAAATATGCCAAACGCCCTACTGTTGGTGGCTATAGAGTTTTAGAC
>JAURBX010000024.1 GCA_030828745.1 Flavobacteriaceae bacterium
ATGAACAAAAAGGTAAGTACGGCGGGGCTCGTGTGTTTTTAAAGCCAGCTTCTGAAGGTACTGGAGTAATTGCAGGTGGAGCTGTTCGTGCAGTATTGGAAGCAGTAGGAGTACACAATGTACTTTCAAAATCACAAGGTTCTTCAAACCCCCATAACGTGGTAAAAGCAACCTTTGATGCCCTATTACAGTTACGTAATCCACAACGCATTGCGGAGCAAAGAGGAATATCATTAGATAAAGTATTTAACGGATAAGCGAATTTAGCCATGGCACAGATAAAAGTGAAACAAGTAAAAAGTAGTATCAAGCGCATACAAGTTCAAAAGCGTACTCTAGAAGCCTTAGGTTTAAGAGGAATTGGTAAAGAAGTTATACATGAGTCAACCCCAAGTATTTTGGGTATGATCGCTAAAGTTCAACATTTGGTACTTGTTACCGAAGCATAAATAACCCATCATGAGTTTAGAAAATCTAACCCCTGCATCAGGATCAATAAAAACCGCTGGAAAACGCCTTGGAAGAGGTCAAGCTTCTGGTAAAGGTGGAACTGCTGCACGTGGTCACAAAGGTGCCAAATCAAGATCTGGATACTCTAGAAAAATTGGTTTTGAAGGAGGTCAAATGCCATTACAACGTCGAGTTCCAAAATTTGGTTTCAAAAACATCAATCGTAAAGAGTACCGTGGAATCAATATCGATACTGTTCAACAATTATTATCGGACAAGAAAGTGAGCAAAGAACTTACTATTGATTTGCTTGTTGAATTAGGTTTGGCTCATAAAAACGATTTGGTTAAAATTTTAGGAAGAGGAAAACTAGAAGGTGCCGTTAAAATTAGTGCACATAAATTCTCTGCTACTGCAAAAGCTGCCATTGAATTAGCTGGAGGCGAAGCCATAACTGTTTAATTTACCCCAAATGAGAAAAGTTTTAGAAACCCTTTATAACATATACAAAATCGAAGAATTGCGCGATCGTGTAATTCTTACTTTGGGAATGTTGTTGGTCTACCGTCTCGGTGCTCAAATAGTTTTGCCAGGGATTGACCCCGTACAGTTGGCTGCACTAAGTAGTCGAACTGATGGAGGGGGTCTTTTAGGTATTTTAAATGCTTTTACCGGGGGTGCTTTTGCAAATGCTTCTGTTTTTGCCTTGGGAATTATGCCCTATATCTCGGCCTCTATTGTGGTTCAATTGATGGGAATTGCTGTTCCTTATCTTCAAAAACTACAAAAAGAAGGAGAAAGTGGACGTAAAAAAATAAATCAAATTACACGTTGGTTAACCATACTGATCTGTATTGTACAAGCTCCTGCTTACTTATATGGATTGAGTGCTCTTGGTGTTCCAGAAAGTGCTTTTGTATTAGGAAAAGGTCCTTTATTCATTATTTCATCTGTGATCATTTTAGTTACAGGAACCATCTTTGCTATGTGGTTGGGTGAGAAAATTACTGACAAAGGGATTGGAAATGGAATTTCCTTGCTGATTATGGTTGGGATTATCGCCACACTACCCTTGTCATTTACACAAGAATTTGTTTCAAGAGTTTCTGAAAATAATGGTGGATTAATGTTGATTCTCATTGAATTAGTATTGTGGATTGTAATTATTCTACTCTCAATATTACTCACCCTTGCTGTACGTAGAATACCCGTTCAATATGCACGTCGAGCTGCTGGTGGATCAACCACTGATCGATCTGTTTATGGTTCTAGACAATACATACCCTTAAAGTTGAATGCTTCAGGTGTAATGCCAATCATCTTTGCTCAAGCGATTATGTTTGCTCCAGCCTACATTGGGGGTGCAATGGGAGATTCAGATGCAGGACAATGGTTACAAACTAATTTTTCAGATATCTTTGGTCTCTGGTATAACCTAGTGTTTGCATTATTAATTATTGTATTCACCTATTTCTATACCGCTATTACTGTTCCGACTAATAAGATGTCAGACGATTTAAAAAGAAGCGGTGGTTTTGTTCCTGGGATCCGTCCTGGAAATGAGACCTCAGAATATTTAGACACAGTAATGTCACACATTACATTTCCCGGTTCGTTATTTCTTGCTGGAATTGCAGTTTTCCCAGCGGTAGTTGTTAAATTGATTGGGATTCAACAAGGCTGGGCTTTGTTTTATGGCGGTACTTCACTATTGATTATGGTTGGAGTTGCAATCGATACAATCCAACAAGTAAACTCCTATTTGTTAAACAGACATTACGACGGTTTAATGAAAACAGGAAAAACACGCAGAAGCGCAAACTAAAATATGGCTAAACAAGCAGCAATAGAACAAGAGGGTACCATTATCGAAGCACTATCAAATGCAATGTTTCGTGTAGAATTAGAAAATGGTCATGTTGTTACAGCCCACATATCAGGTAAAATGCGTTTGCATTATATCAAACTATTACCTGGTGATAAAGTTAAATTAGAAATGAGTCCTTACGATTTAAGTAAAGCAAGGATCACCTTTAGATTTTAAAGTAAAGAGATATGAAAGTAAGAGCATCGATAAAAAAGCGCAGTGCAGACTGCCAGATTGTAAGACGAAATGGTCGTCTTTACGTCATCAACAAAAAAAATCCTAGATTCAAACAAAGACAAGGTTAATTATGGCTAGAATATCAGGAGTAGACATTCCAAAGCAAAAGAGAGGCGTTATTGCCCTAACATACATTTTCGGTATCGGAAGAAGTCGTGCACTATCTATTTTGGAAAATGCCAAGGTAGATCCAAACAAGAAAGTTTCCGAATGGACTGATGACGAAACAGGACGAATCCGTGAAGTGGTTGGGTCTTTTAAAATTGAAGGTGAACTACGTTCAGAAGTTCAACTTAATATTAAACGTTTGATGGATATCGGATGTTATCGAGGAATTCGTCACAGAGCGGGGCTCCCATTAAGAGGACAGCGTACTAAGAATAATTCTCGTACCCGTAAAGGAAAACGTAAGACAGTAGCAAATAAAAAGAAAGCAACTAAATAATAGTTTGTAATTATGGCTAAAACAGCAAGTAAAAAAAGAAAAGTAATTGTTGAGTCTATTGGAGAAGCACATGTAACTGCATCTTTCAATAACATCATCATTTCACTGACCAATACTAAAGGAGAAGTTATCTCTTGGTCTTCGGCAGGGAAAATGGGCTTTAGAGGTTCCAAAAAGAACACGCCTTATGCTGCTCAAACGGCAGCTGAAGATTGTGCTAAAGTAGCTCAAGAAGCTGGATTACGTAAAGTAAAAGTATTTGTTAAAGGACCAGGAAATGGACGTGAGTCTGCAATCCGTTCTTTACATAATGCAGGGATTGAAGTAATGGAAATTGTTGATATTACTCCACAACCCCACAATGGATGTAGACCTCCAAAAAGAAGAAGAGTATAATTATTAATTAATATCACGATTTGATCAGGAGCTATCGAAGGAAATGACCTTAATTCATAGCGATCAATTCAACTAAAAAACCCATATAATGGCAAGATATACTGGTCCAAAAACAAAAATTGCTCGAAAATTTGGCGAGCCTATTTTCGGTGATGATAAATCATTCGAAAAAAGAAATTATCCTCCGGGACAACACGGAAACGCAAGGAGAAGAGGAAAAAAATCGGAATACGCTGTCCAGCTCATGGAAAAGCAGAAAGCTAAATTTACCTATGGTATTTTAGAACGTCAATTTCGTAACCTTTTTGAAAAAGCAAGCCGAAACAAGGGTGTAACCGGTGAGGTTTTACTTCAGTTGTGTGAATCACGTCTTGACAATGTTGTCTTTCGTTTGGGGCTTTCTCCCACTCGAAGTGGTGCACGTCAATTGGTTTCACACCGTCACATTACAATTAATGGTTCGATTTTAAACATTCCCTCTTATCAAGTTAAAGTAGGAGATGTAGTAGGAGTTCGTGAAAAATCGAAGTCATTAAACCTTATTGTAGAAGCAAAAGGAAAAGATGCATCCGCTTACGAATGGTTAAGCTGGAATAAAGAACAACTTCAGGGAACTTTTGTTAGTATTCCAGAACGTCTCCAAATACCGGAGAATATCAAAGAGCAGTTAATAGTAGAATTATATTCTAAATAAGCAAACGGAAACATATTATGGCAATATTGAATTTTCAAAAACCAGATAAAGTAATAATGATCGATTCTTCCGAATTCGAAGGCAAATTTGAATTTCGTCCACTCGAGCCTGGATACGGATTGACCGTTGGTAACGCACTTAGACGTGTTTTGTTATCCTCTCTTGAGGGCTTCGCAATCACTTCTGTTAAATTAGAGAATGTGGAACATGAATTTTCTACAATCCCTGGAGTCGTTGAAGACGTTACCGAAATCATACTTAATTTAAAACAAGTTCGTTTTAAACGTCAGATTGAGGATACAGAAGAAGAAAAAGTGACAATCACTATAGGGGGTCAAGATCAACTTAAAGCTGCAGACTTACAGAAATATATCTCTGGATTCCAAGTTTTAAATCCAGATCTAGTTATATGTAATCTTGAAAAAAGTGTTCAATTGAACCTTGAGATTACTATTGAAAAAGGACGTGGTTATGTTCCTGCTGAAGAGAATAAAAAGGCAAATGCAGAATTAGGAGTTATTGCAATCGATTCAATCTTTACTCCCATTAAGAATGTAAAGTACAGTATCGAAAACTTTCGTGTTGAACAAAAAACAGATTACGAAAAGCTCGTTTTTGAAATCATCACCGACGGTTCAATTCATCCCAAAGATGCACTTACTGAAGCGGCAAAGACATTGATTCATCACTTCTTATTGTTCTCAGACGAGCGCATTACCCTAGAAGCAGATGAAATTGCTCAAACGGAAACTTATGATGAGGAATCACTTCACATGCGTCAGTTATTAAAAACTAAATTAATAGATATGGACTTATCTGTTCGTGCACTAAACTGTTTGAAAGCTGCTGAAGTAGATACTTTAGGAGATTTAGTTTCTTACAACAAAAATGACCTAATGAAGTTTAGAAACTTTGGTAAGAAGTCATTAACCGAATTAGAAGAGTTAGTCGTATTGAAAGGTCTTTCTTTTGGAATGGACTTGGCTAAATACAAACTCGATAAAGATTAATTCACATTTTTAAAGAAAAAAAATGAGACACGGAAAAAAAGTAATGCATTTAGGGCGGAAGACCGCTCACAGAAAATCAATGCTCTCTAATATGGCATGTTCATTAATTGAACACAAACGTATTAATACTACAGTAACTAAAGCAAAAGCGTTGAAGCAATTTGTAGAGCCTATTATCACCAAAGCTAAATCCGATACTACTCACAATCGTAGATTAGCGTTTAGCTCTTTGCGTGATAAAAATGCAGTATCAGAATTGTTTAGAGATATCGCTGTTAAAGTAGGTGACCGACCTGGGGGATACACACGTATCATCAAACTTGGAAATCGTTTGGGAGATAATGCTGATATGGCAATGATAGAACTTGTAGATTTTAATGAAGTTTACAAAGTAGACGAAAAAGAGAAAAAGAAAACACGTCGTCGTGGTGGAAAAGCTAAAGCTAAAGTGGAAGAAGTTGCCCCTCCAGAAGAGGTGGTTGAACAAGAAGCACCTCAAGCAGCTACAGAGGAAACTCCAGAAACAGAAACTAAAAATGAAGAAGGTACTGAAGATGCAAAGTAAGCTATATTCAACTTTCAAATTCTAATAATATAAAAAGGATAAACGTTTTAGTTTATCCTTTTTTTTGATTTATTTTGTTATCGATTATGAAATACAGATCTAGAAAAAAGGCTTTTGTTCTCCTAGCGGATGGTACCCAATTCTTTGGGAAATCAATCGGAATTGAGGGAAGTGCATTTGGAGAAATTTGTTTTAACACCGGAATGACAGGTTATCAGGAAATTTTTACTGATCCTTCTTATTTTGGTCAGTTAATGATAACCACTAATGTACACATTGGAAATTATGGTGTTTTGGAAGAAGAATCTCAGTCTAAACATATTTCTATAGCAGGTTTAATTTGTAAAGATTTCAGTTTTTCTTTTTCAAGACCTAAAGGAGACGATTCTCTTTACAATTATCTTGAAAAAAATAAACTTGTTACGGTTGCCGATGTTGATACACGTGCACTGGTAAATTACATTCGTGAAAATGGAGCAATGAATGCTGTGATTTCAACCGAAGTAGATCAAAAAGAGCGACTTTTGGAAGAGTTGTCTAAAGCCCCCGCAATGGAGGGTTTAGAACTGGCTTCAAAAGTTTCAACAAAAGAAGCTTACACCGTAGGTAATCCTGATGCTGAAATTAAGATTGCTGCTTTAGATTTAGGAATTAAATCAAATATTCTCCACAATATGGTAGATCGGGGAATGTTTGTGAAGGTATTTCCTTACGATACTTCTTTTGAAACGATGGAATCGTTTAGTCCGAATGGTTATTTTATTTCCAATGGCCCTGGAGATCCAAAACCGCTTAAAAGTGCACAAGAAGTTGCTAAAAAAATTATAGAAAAAAATAAGCCTTTATTTGGGATTTGTCTTGGGCATCAGGTGATTGCTCTGGCTAATGGAATTCCAACCTTTAAAATGTTTAACGGTCATAGAGGCATCAACCATCCAGTTAAGAATTTATTGACTGGAAAAGGTGAAATCACTTCTCAAAATCATGGTTTTGCTGTAGAAATGGATGCAGCTCAGAACCATGATGATATTGAAGTGACCCATGTTCATCTCAATGATCAAACACTAGCAGGGTTGCGGATGAAAACCAAGAATTGCTTTTCAGTGCAATACCACCCTGAGGCAGGTCCTGGACCCAGCGATGCCACTTATTTATTCGATGTTTTTAAAGAAAACATCACTAACCAATAACTTTTTTGAATCCAAACTAATTTAAACAACAATGAGTATTATTATTAATGTACACGCAAGACAAATTTTTGACTCTAGAGGAAATCCAACAGTAGAGGTAGATGTCATTACCGAAAATGGTATTTTGGGAAGAGCAGCAGTTCCCTCTGGAGCCTCAACAGGTGAACATGAAGCGGTAGAATTGCGGGACGGCGGCTCTGCTTATATGGGCAAAGCTGTGGGAAAAGCAGTCGATAATGTCAATACAATCATTGCGCAAGAAATTGTGGGGAGCTCTGTTTTCGAACAAGAGCAGTTAGATCAACTCATGATTGATTTAGACGGAACCTCAAATAAATCTAAATTAGGAGCCAACGCTATATTAGGGGTCTCTCTTGCAGTTGCTAAAGCCGCTGCCAATGAGCTTGGATTACCTTTGTACCGTTATATAGGAGGAGTAAGTGCAAAAACGCTTCCTGTACCCATGATGAATATTATTAATGGAGGATCACATTCCGATGCACCCATTGCTTTTCAAGAATTTATGGTCATGCCTTCTGGAGCAAAATCTTTTTCTCATGCTCTTCAAATGGGGACAGAGATTTTTCATCATCTAAAAAAAGTGCTTCATGATCGTGGATTAAGTACTGCCGTTGGAGACGAAGGCGGTTTTGCACCGGTATTAGACGGAACAGAAGATGCTTTGGACACAATTATAAAAGCGATAGGAAATGCTGGATACAAGGCAGGAGAAGAGGTGATGATTGCCTTAGACTGCGCAGCAGCTGAATTCTATAAAGACGGTGTTTATGATTATACCTTATTTGAGGGGGATAAAGGTGTAAAAAGATCTTCTGAAGAACAAGCCTCTTACTTAGCGGAATTAGCCTCTAAATATCCAATTGTATCGATTGAAGATGGAATGGATGAAAATGATTGGGAAGGATGGAAATCCTTGACAGAAAAAGCAGGAGATCAGGTGCAATTAGTTGGAGATGATTTATTTGTAACTAATGTAGAGCGTTTGAGTCAAGGAATTGAGAAAGGAATTGCTAATTCTATATTGATTAAAGTAAATCAAATTGGAACTTTATCTGAAACCATTGCAGCGGTAGATATGGCGCATCGCGCAGGCTATACTTCTGTAATGTCTCATCGTTCTGGTGAAACCGAAGACAATACCATTGCTGATCTTGCAGTCGCTTTAAACACAGGGCAAATTAAAACAGGATCTGCTTCTCGTAGTGATCGTATGGCAAAGTACAATCAATTGTTGCGTATAGAAGAGGAATTGGATGCCTTGGCTTATTTTCCTGGGAAAAATGCGTTTAAACACTAGAAATTTCAATTTAAAAGGGTCTCGTTTTGATTCACTTTTTATATAATAATAATTAAACCCAAAGGATATGAGTGATTCTGTAAAACTAAGCTATAATGATCAAACTTTTGATTTCCCTCTAGTTGAGGGAACTGAAAATGAAAAAGGAATTGATATCAAAACACTTCGTGCTGCAACAGGTTTGATTACTTATGACCCAGGGTTTAAAAATACAGGATCTTGTAAAAGTGGAGTGACGTTTCTCGATGGAGAAGAAGGAGTATTACGATATCGAGGGTATTCCATCGAAGATCTTTGTGAAAAATCAAGTTTTATAGACGTTGCATTCTTATTGATATTTGGAGAATTACCAACAAAAGAAGAGCAGGAACTTTTTAATAAAGAAATCAAAAACGACTCTTTAGTCGATGAAGATTTAAAAATGATCTTGAAGAGTTTTCCAAAGTCAGCACACCCAATGGGAGTGCTTTCCTCATTGACCTCTGCCTTAATTGCTTTCAACCCCTCCTCTGTAGATGTCGATTCAGAAGCAGATATGCGCGAAGCGATTATTATGTTAATGGCTAAATTTCCAATTCTCGCTTCCTGGACACACAGAAAAATAAAAGGACTCCCCTTAAATTATGCCAATCTTTCTTTGTCCTATGTCGAAAACATTGCGCATATGATGTTTAAAAGACCTAACGAGGACTATACTCCTAGTCCAGTAGTGGTTAATGCTATAAACAAGCTATTGATTTTACATGCCGATCATGAGCAAAATTGCTCTACTTCAACAGTACGTGTGGTAGGTTCCTCCCATGCAGGGTTATTTGCATCAGTATCTGCAGGGATTTCAGCGCTTTGGGGTCCGTTACATGGAGGCGCCAACCAAGCCGTTATCGAAATGTTGGAGGCAATTCAGAAAGATGGAGGCGATACCAAGAAGTATATGGCAAAAGCCAAAGATAAAAATGATCCTTTCCGATTAATGGGGTTTGGACATAGAGTTTATAAAAACTTTGATCCTCGTGCACGTATCATTAAAAAGGCAGCTGATGAAGTTTTATCTGAAATGGGAATCAATGATCCCATACTTGATATTGCCAAAGGTCTGGAGCAAGAAGCACTTAGCGATCCTTATTTTATCGATCGTAAACTTTATCCAAATGTTGACTTTTATTCTGGAATTATTTACAGAGCTCTGGGGATTCCAACAGAAATGTTTACGGTAATGTTTGCTCTCGGTAGATTGCCAGGATGGATTGCTCAATGGCTAGAAATGCGAAAAAACAATGAGCCTATTGGACGTCCCCGTCAAATTTACACAGGGCATACCCGCAGAAGTCTTTAATTTTATAGTTCGTCAACTGAAGGAGGTAAGTTTAATGATTTTTGTTCTGCTACTTTCTTAAAAAAAGCATGAATCCCTTTACTGTCGGCAAATACTTTGACAAAGTGTTGATCTATGTAGATAGAGTATTCCTGAGCTCTCCCTTTGTAGAGTTTCAATTTGTAATATGGAATAACCAATCCATAGGTTTCCAGTAAACTTCTAAAGCGAAGAATGATTCCTTTGGGACGGAGCTCAATATTACAGATATTGATATTCTGATCTAAGATCAATAGATTATGGATGTCAACAGAACAGGAAGTGATGTTTAACTTTTGTGAGCCAATTCCACTCATTTTCCAACGTTGTTGAAGGGAAAAAGGCGTTCCAACGGCTTCTTCAACACGGCGTTTGATGGCCGGATCATTATAAGATATATTCAATAGCATTTCGATAAAGATAAGCCAATGCGAAAGGACTGCATAATCAAATCATAATATTTATCTTTGCCGTCAAATATTCTTATGAGCATTAATTATAGCCAACATTTTACGCCTACTTTGACACTCTATTTTGAAGAGATGCATCAAGTTGCTGTTTCAGAGTTTGAATTTCAAAGCACACGTAAAGAATTTGAAGGAGATCTCACCTTAGTAGTTTTTCCTTTGTTGCGTCAAGTAAAGGTGAAACCAGAGGTTTTGGCTGAAGGAATTGGCAACTATTTAGTAGCTAATCTTCAGATTGTAGAGGGATTTAATGTGGTCAAAGGATTTTTAAACCTTGTCCTTTCAGATTCATTTTATATCGGACAATTTTCTGATTTTTATACCACTGACAATTATGGACATCGTTTGGTGACAGAGGATTCCCCTACCGTTATGGTGGAGTTTTCTTCTCCCAATACCAATAAACCCCTTCATCTTGGTCATATTCGGAATAATGTTTTGGGGTATTCGGTGGCTAACATTTTAGAAGCCAATGGGAAACAGGTAATCAAGACTCAAATTATTAATGACCGAGGGATTCATATTTGCAAATCTATGGTGGCTTGGGAGAAATACGGTAACCAAGAAACCCCAGAAAGTTCGGGCTTAAAAGGGGATCAACTGGTCGGAAAATATTATGTAAGGTTTGATGCCGAGTATAAAAAAGAAATTGCAGTTTTAATGGCTCAAGGACAACCCGAAGAGGAAGCCAAACAAAATGCACCTTTGCTTATTGCTGCTCAAGAGATGTTGCGAAAATGGGAGGCAAATGATACAACTGTAGTTGATTTGTGGAAAACCATGAACGAATGGGTGTATAAGGGGTTTGAAGTTTCTTATGCTAACTTAGGGGTGTCTTTTGATTCTTATTATTATGAAAGTGAAACCTATTTATTAGGAAAAAACATTATTGAGAAAGGATTAGCCGATACTGTTTTTTATAAAAAAGAAGATGGTTCTGTATGGGTGGACTTGACTGAGGAAGGTTTGGATGAAAAACTTTTGTTGCGGGCCGACGGTACCTCTGTGTATATGACGCAAGATTTAGGGACAGCTCAAAAACGGTATGAAGATGTTCCTGCACTCAATGGAATGGTGTATACAGTTGGAAATGAACAAGATTATCATTTTAAAGTCTTGTTTTTAATTCTAAAAAAGTTAGGCTTTACTTGGGCCGATGCTTTACATCATTTAAGTTATGGGATGGTCGATCTCCCCAGTGGCAAGATGAAAAGTAGGGAAGGAACCGTGGTAGATGCCGATGACTTAATTGCTGATATGATCGCACAAGCGAAAACAATCTCTGAGGCTGTTGGAAAAGTTGATTCTTTAGACGAAAAGGAGAAGAATACGCTTTTTGAAACGGTGGCTTTGGGGGCTTTGAAATATTATATTTTAAAAGTTGATCCAAAAAAACGTATTCTTTTCGATCCAGAGGCTTCCATAGATTTTAATGGAAATACAGGTCCTTTCATCCAATATACCCATGCTCGTATTAAAACACTTTTGCAACGTGCCGAAGTTCAAAATATTGGAAGTTTTGAGGCTTTATCTCATCTTGATGAAAAAGAACGCGATGTAATCAAGCAACTAGGCAATTACCCAGAAGCTGTTGCTCTGGCTGGAACACAATACAGCCCAGCATTGATAGCAAACTATATCTATGATTTAGTAAAAAGTTATAACACTTTTTATCAGAATGTTTCTGTTTTGGGAAGTGATCATGCTGATCAAAAGAATTTTAGAATAGCGCTTTCGCAAAAGGTAGCAGAAGTGATTGGCAACGGATGTAGTTTATTGGGAATCACAGTCCCTGATAGAATGTAAAAAAAAATCGCTCCGAAGAGCGATTTTAATCTTTTTCATAACAATTTTATCCTCTAAAGGATTATTTTGAACTTACGGCTAGGTTATATACAACTAAACCAAATCCAATTTTGTTGATTGCATCCCCAACGTTATAAATAACGTCCATAGGGAGACCACCAAAAATACCGCTATACCATCCTTCAGTACCAGCCATGTATCCAATCGGATAAATTGCCCAACCTACTAGAACGAACCAGCACAAAGTTTTGTGAGCTGCTTGCACAGCACCACCTGCAGCTGCAGCTAGTTTAGAAGCACTACCCATCCAGATTTCATAAACAATCCAGAAGTAAGCAAGACCTGAAATAAGTCCCCAAACAGCAGGACCTGATCCTGTTGTGTAAACTGCTTCACCAAAGTAACCAGTAACTAACATAACGATTGAAGCGAAAATCATTTTCCACATCAATTGTTTTGTTGCTCCAGCAGCTTTTAAAATTAAATAGAACTCTACACACATTAATGGAACAGTCAATACCCAATCTACATATCTAAAGAATGTAGGAGAAGTCATATTTGTTGCCCAATAGTCGCGCATGTACCAATAGTGAACTGCTGCAATGAACGTAATTAAACCCGACACCAAAATAGAAGTTCTCCATTTGTTGTCAAAAGAGCTCATTGAGAGAAAAAAGAACGCTGATGCTGCCATCATCGCCATACAACCCACGAAGAATGTGAACCCAACGTAGTCGTCAGTGGCCATTGCTGGTACCACAGTCATTAAACTTAGAATTTTTTCCATAATTAAATCAATTAATTGTTTTTGTTTAGATAAATTTAAAAAAAATTAAACTTACTCACTATAATTATTAGAAAATTTTAGACAAAAAATGCTAACTACCTCATTTACAAAAGGAAAATATTTTTCAATCTCGTATTTAATTACCATAATATGTGTTGTATTTTCATTTTTTGGCTCTGAATTTTATCAAAATGTCATTGCTTGTGTAGGAGTTTTGTCTTTTGGAATTCTTCATGGAGCAAATGATTTAAAAATAATAGGGAAAAATAGTGCTAAATCAAAATCAACGAATCCCCTTAATTATTTTGTCCTTTATATAGGTGTTGTGCTTTTGGGCATATTGATTTTCTATTTTATCCCAGGAATAGCCCTTTTGGCATTTGTTTTAGTGAGTTGTTATCATTTTGGTGAGCAACATTGGGAAGGACGTTTAAAATTTAGAAATTGGAGTGTTCTTTTTTATTTTACTTACGGTGCCTTCATTTTTTTGATGTTGTTTGGCTTTCAATATAAAGATACTGCAGAAGTGATTTTTCAAATCGCAAACGTGCATCTCCCTTTCTCCTTTTTTAGAGCATGCTTTATTTTGAATTCCTTGGCTTTACTTATTCAGTTATTTATTCAACTGGATTCGAAAATCACAATAGGTAAAGAACTTTTTACTCTTGGGCTCCTTGCACTCTTGTTTTTTAAGGGCACTTTATTGTTTGGTTTTGGATTGTATTTTGTAGTATGGCATAGCTTCCCCTCTTTACGCTCTCAGGTACATTATATATATGGCACTTTTGATAAGATAAGTTTTGTTAGTTATATAAAGTCCGCCTTGCTTTATTGGCTGATGGCTTTGATTGGATTATTTAGTTCTTATTTTTTCCTGGATATTGCTACAGAGCAATATTTACCCATATTTTTCTCATTTTTAGCTGCAATTACTTTTCCACATGCCGTTGTAATGGAAAGAATGTTTTCAATCCCATCAGTTGAGTAGCACATAATCAAGTAGCATTTCTTATTTTTGCTTTAACACCAAATATTTCTTTTTAAAATGTTCGATAATCTTAGTAGTAAATTAGATAAAGCATTCCAAGTCCTTAAAGGTCATGGGAAAATAACGGAGATTAATGTAGCCGAAACCCTAAAAGAGGTAAGAAGAGCCTTATTGGATGCCGATGTTAACTTTAAAATTGCGAAAGAATTTACTGTTCGTGTAAAAGAGAAAGCTTTAGGACAAAAAGTTTTAACGAGTCTTCAGCCCGGTCAATTATTGGTTAAAATAGTGAAAGATGAACTTGCCGAGCTGATGGGTTCTGAAGCGGTTGGTGTGAACTTAGAGGGAAAACCGGCGGTTATACTTATGTCGGGTTTACAAGGTTCAGGGAAGACCACATTTACTGGAAAACTAGCGCTGCACCTTAAGAAAAAACAAGTTAAAAAACCCTTGTTGGTTGCCTGTGATGTATATCGTCCTGCGGCTATAGATCAGTTAGGTATAGTGGCAGAGCAAGTAGGTGCCACACTCTACGAAGATCGGGAAGAAAAAGATCCAGTAAAAATTGCTCTAGCAGCATTAGAATTAGCAAAAAAAGACAATCACGATCTAGTAATTATCGATACCGCAGGTCGTTTGGCCATTGATGAGGTTTTGATGAAAGAAATCAAAGCAATTCATGCCGCAGTACAACCCTCAGAAACTTTGTTTGTTGTAGATGCAATGACAGGACAAGATGCGGTAAATACAGCAAAAGCCTTTAATGACTTATTGAATTTTGATGGGGTTATTCTTACAAAATTAGATGGTGATACTCGTGGGGGAGCTGCCTTAACCATTAAGTCAGTGGTAAATAAACCCATTAAATTTATTGGTACTGGGGAAAAAATGGAAGCGATTGATGTTTTCTATCCCGAACGAATGGCTGACCGTATATTGGGAATGGGGGATGTGGTTTCCCTTGTGGAAAGAGCTCAGGAGCAATTTGACGAAGAACAAGCGCGAAGAATTAATAAAAAAATTGCCAAAAACCAATTTGGATATGATGATTTTCTCTCTCAAATCCAACAGGTAAAGAAGATGGGTAATATGAAAGATTTAATGGGAATGATTCCAGGGGTTGGAAAAATGATGAAAGATGTAGATGTGGACGACAATGCGTTTGCTGGAATTGAAGTAATCATTGGTTCCATGACTCCCAAGGAGCGTTCACAACCCCAGTTGATGAACCACAGTAGAAAAATCAGAATTGCCAAAGGATCGGGTAAATCGGTTGAGGAAGTCAACCAGTTGATCAAACAATTTGAGCAAATGGGAAAAATGATGAAGATGATGCAAGGCGGAAAAGGCCGTCAAATGATGCAACAATTACAAGGTTTAAAATAGTGATATGATCGTATTAGACGGAAAGAAAACAGCCCAAGAAATTAAGGAAGAAATTAAGCTAAAGGTTACAGCGATGAAGGGACGTGGTGAGCGTGTTCCCCATTTGGCTGCGGTCCTGGTTGGAAATGATGGGGCAAGTTTGACCTATGTGGGAAGCAAAGTTCGTTCTTGTGAACAAATTGGTTTTGAATCCACTTTAATTCGTTTAGAAGAAGACATTACAGAGGAAGCTTTGATGCAAGAAATCCACAAGTTGAACAATGACGATACTCTAGATGGCTTTATTGTTCAATTGCCTTTACCCAAACATATTAATGAAGAACGTGTTCTTCTTGCTATTGATCCAAAAAAAGATGTGGATGGATTCCATCCTGCTAACTTTGGTCGGATGGCATTGGATTTAGATGCCTTTATTCCAGCAACTCCTTTTGGGATTATGCAGTTGTTAGAGCGCTATAAAGTGCCTACCTCTGGAAAACACTGTGTGGTGGTTGGAAGAAGTCATATTGTAGGACGCCCGATTAGTATTTTAATGAGCCAAAAAGGGCCAGCTGGAGATGCTACGGTAACGGTTGCTCACAGTAGAAC
The DNA here is from genome assembly GCA_030828745.1 of Flavobacteriaceae bacterium. Taxonomy (GTDB): domain Bacteria; phylum Bacteroidota; class Bacteroidia; order Flavobacteriales; family Flavobacteriaceae; genus MS024-2A. The sequence continues at coordinate 15,546 of JAURBX010000024.1, forward strand.
ACAAAATTTAGCTGAACTGACTCGGCAAGCTGATATTGTAGTTATGGCACTTGGAATTCCAGAATACTTAACGGCTAATATGGTAAAAGAAGGTGCCACCATTATTGATGTGGGCATTACTCGAGTGACTGATGACTCTCACCCCAAAGGTTATGTCATTAAAGGAGATGTGGCTTTTGATGAAGTGGCGAAAAAAGCCAGTTTCATTACTCCCGTTCCAGGAGGGGTAGGCCCCATGACCATTGCCATGCTCTTACAAAATACCCTATTGGCAAGGGAGTGGAGGGATTAGTTTACCTCCATTTTCTGATAGATTCTCAGGATCAAAAGTCCAAAGACCACACTTGAAAGGATTAATAGGATATTGGTTAATCCTGAGGTAGCAAAGGAAAGTCGAATGAGGATGGTACAAATCACAAATCCTGTATTTCGAATGAGCTGACTATAACGTTCTGTATATTGGAAGGAGAGGAGCAATATGAAAACATCGGCTAAAATCAAGATCGTAAAAAACTCATTGTAGAAAACTGAGTTTATATCGGGGAGGGGAGTTCCCATTTCTGAAAATGTAAATAAACTTGTGATCCAGAAGGTAATGCTATAGATAGAAGTGAAAATTAAAACGGGTAAGAGTACCAGACTAACAGCTCTTTTAGAGCTTACAAAGCGTTTGAGACGTTCGCTTAATTCTTTTTTGGAAATTTTATCTCGGTGTTTATTGAATAGATAAATTAAGAAATAGATTATTAAAACCCCAGACAAATCAAAGATGAGCTGTTTGTTAGCGGTATTTTCAAGCCAATTTACATCCAGCTCTATTTTGGGGATATCTCCAAAAATTCTACGGATCAAAATCAGAGAAATAATTTCAAATTGTTTGGAAACGGCAGTAGTAAATGAACGTGGAAGATAAACGATCAGCAAATAGATTTCATACACTAGAATGATAGAAAATGGAGTATAAATTGCCGAAATGGGATCATCCAATAGACTGGCCTCAAAAAACGTGTAAAACCAGCCAAACTTTTTAGCATATATTAAAATGAGGTGCGTGATAAACCCAATGATTGACAACCATAAGGTTGCCCGTTCAATAGTTTTTTGATTTTTATCAGAAAAGATAATTTCAAAAGTGTGATCAAAAAAAGTGAGCCATTTTTTCATCCTCTAGGTAGCAAAAATTTGATCTTCATTTTTAAAGGCTTTAAATTCTAATGCATTTCCAGCGGGGTCATAAAAAAACATAGTCATTTGTTCACCTGGTAATCCTTCAAATCGGAGGTAAGGTTCGATGACAAAGTCAACTCCTTTTTGAGTAAGTTGTTGCGCAAAAGAGGTAAATTCTTTCCATCCTAAAACCACTCCAAAGTGCGGAACAGGTACAGACTTTCCATCGACTTCATTGTGGTGTTTTTTGGGATTATGATGGGGATCAACATGCAAAACCAATTGGTGGCCAAACAGGTTGTAATCAGTCCAATGGTCTGAAGACCTTCCCGCTTCACATTCTAAAATGTCACTATAAAAAAGATTGCAACGATCAAGGTTGTCTACAGGAATCGCTAAATGAAAAGGTTTTGGCATAAAAAAATATAACTATTTCTAAAGATACAATTTCTGAGCGAATGTACATTTGGAAAGTGGTATCTTTGTGCGATGCAAAAAAAAGAATCCATAACTGCAGTAAACAAAGGCTTGTCTTTACCTTTGATGGAAGCGTTCTACACCCTTCAGGGGGAAGGCTATCACAAGGGAAGTGCTGCTTATTTTATTCGTATTGGTGGTTGCGATGTAGGCTGTCATTGGTGCGATGTTAAGGAAAGTTGGAACGCTAGTTTACACCCACCCACAGAAATACAAACCATAGTTTCTGGAGTGAAAAAATATTCCAATACGGTTGTGGTTACGGGTGGAGAACCTTTAATGTGGCCCATGGATCCTTTGACTGATGCATTGCGTGAAGAAGAGATACAAATTCACATTGAAACCTCTGGAGCTTATCCTTTGAGCGGAACTTGGGACTGGTTTTGCTTGTCACCCAAAAAAAATAAGCTACCAATTGCTGAGGCTTACGCCATTGCAGATGAACTTAAGATGATTGTTTACAATAAAGACGATTTGCGTTTTGCGGAAGAACAAGCTGCAAAAGTGAGACAAGAGTGTAAACTTTTTTTACAGCCAGAATGGAGTAAAAGAGAAAGAGTCATGCCGCTTTTGGTTGACTATGTGTTAAACAATCCAAAATGGAAAGTCTCTCTTCAAACCCATAAATATTTGAATATTCCTTAAGGATAAATCAAATAATTTGCTCTTACTTTTTTAAAGGTTTCTAAATTTTCAAGCCAAGAGTCACGTATGGTATTTTCTTTTTCACCTGCCTCAATCTGTTTTCGTAAACTACTTACTCCTGCAATTCGTTCAAAACCCATCAAGAAAAATGAACCTTTTTGAGGGAATTCAGCATAAGCATTCAATAGCCATTTAAGTTCTATTTTATTAGGAGATTCAATTTCAGATAAGTCTTTACCATAACATATTTGACCTTGGTGTTTTGGGTGTTTGGAGCCAAAATTGGATTGGGGAGTAAATGAAAAGTCTGTTTTCGTAAATTTGGGGTGACCGTAAATTTGAAATTGCTTTGAAGTTCCTCTACCCACACTGATCACAGTAGGTTCTAACAAACACAAACTCGGATAGAGCGCAATTGATTTTGTATTGGGGAGATTTGGCGAAGGTCTAACAGCTAATGTATAAGGTGTGTTATGTGTATAGTTTTGAATGGGAATTACGATCAAATCACAATTTAATTCCTGATCCAACCATTTTTCTCCGTTGATCATTTGGGCGTATTCTCCTATGGTCATTCCGTACACAATGGGTACGGGATGCATTCCCACAAAACTAGTATGCTCTTGATCTAATACAGGGCCATCAACATAATGTGCATTGGGATTGGGACGGTCTAGAACGATAAGTGGAATCTTGTTTTCGGCACAAGCTTCCATCACATAATGTAAGGTGGAGAGATAGGTGTAAAAGCGAACCCCAACATCTTGAAGATCAAAAACCATAATATCGATTCCTTCTAATTGCTCCGCTGTAGGTTTTCGATTATCTCCATACAATGAAATGATTGGAAGCTTTGTTTTAGGGTCGATTTGATTTTTGATTTTTTCTCCTGCATCTGCGGTTCCTCTGAAGCCATGCTCAGGAGCAAAAACTTTTAGAATACTTACGTCATGGTTTAAAAGTGCGTCAACTAAATGGATGGTTTTTTTTTCTTTCGAAATCAAACTGGCTTGGTGGGCAACTACACCTACTCTTTTTCCCGATAGAAGCGATCGGTATTCGTTTAAATTTTCGGCTCCAGGTAGCACTTGCATTTGACAGGAA
>JAURBX010000147.1 GCA_030828745.1 Flavobacteriaceae bacterium
CATCTTTAAATCTTCTTAGCAATCCTTTTACTTTAGAAACAAGAACTTTGGGTTTAATTGGTTTTGTAATATAATCATCGGCTCCAACATCAAAGGCTGCCACGTAGGAATAATCTTCGGCGCGAGCGGTTAAAAACATGATAATTGTATTTTGAAATCGATCCTCTTGACGCAATCTTTTACAGGTTTCTATCCCATTCAAGTTAGGCATCATCACATCAAGAATAATCAAGTGTGGCGCCTCCTTTTCCGCAACTTTGAGTGCTTCTAATCCATCTGAAGCAGAAAAGATCTGATATCCAACTTGCTCCAGATTATACTTAACAATTTCAATGATATCTGGCTCATCATCGACCAAAAGTATTTTTATGTCTTTTTTCTGCATCGAATTTTAAAAATACCAATTTAACACTTTATTAAAACTATTACACGACCTCCAATATTAACAAAACAATAAATTTTATCTATTTTTGTTTAAAATATGCCCCAATGAAAAACATCATCACACTTTGCATATGCCTTTTAGCTTTGACCGCCCATGCCAATTGGTTGAATAAGTTGAAAAAAAACTTGCTTATTGTGGAACAGATTGAAACTGATCCTGACTCCTTAGATTTTACGATTTTCCCCAATCCGTTAAAAAATCAAAGACTTTTTATTGAAAGTAGTGGTTCAGGTGAAAAACATATTGAAATTTATAATGTTTTAGGTGAGAAAAAATTTGAAACGCACACTTACGAAGATGCCATCATGTTAAATGAGCTAGAAACAGGTATTTATGTTTTCTACCTTAAACAAGATGATCAAAAAGGATATAAACGTTTAGTAATTCATTAAAACACTCGGCTTTTTGGTTAATTTTGCCTTTCTATGAGGACTTCTTTAACCGCTTTTGATCAAATAAAATCTCAATCACAGTTTGAAGCTAACGCACTAAAATTATTTCAATATCAATATCAGCAAAATCCCGTTTATCGTTCTTATTGCGATCTCATCAATGTCGCTTCTTCGGATGTAAAAAAAGTAACAAGCATTCCTTTTTTACCCATACAGTTTTTTAAATCCCATACCGTAAGTAGCCAACCCAATTCAGCAACACATATTTTCACCTCCAGTAAAACCACTGGGCAAGTCGCTTCAAAACATCATGTTCATCATATTGATTTGTACATCAAGAGTTTTGAAAAAGGGTTTCAATTTTTTTATGGGAATATTGAAGATTACATACTACTTGCTTTACTTCCCTCTTATAGGGAACAAGGAAATTCGTCATTGATTTATATGGTGAACCACTTAATTCAAAAAACGAAACATCCCAAAAGTGGTTTTTATTTGGAGAATTGGGATGCACTGACACCTACTTTACAGCAACTTGAAAAACAAGAAAAAAAAATAATTTTACTCGGCGTTACTTATGCTTTACTCAATGGAGCAGAAAAACAAAAACTCAACTTGAGACATACCCTAATAATGGAAACTGGAGGAATGAAAGGGATGCGAAAAGAATGGGTGCGTTCTGCGCTACATGAAAAACTTCAAGAGGGATATGGGGCTTCAAAAATTCACTCGGAATACGGCATGACAGAGCTTATGAGTCAAGCCTATTCTAAAGGTGAAGGGCGATTTTATTGTCCCCCTTGGATGCAAGTATTAACCCGTTCAGCAGAAGATCCCTTTGAACTTATCGGAACAGGAAAAACAGGAGGATTAAATATTATTGATTTAGCTAATGTAGATTCCTGTGCCTTTATCGCTACTCAAGATTTAGGAAAAACAAACGATGATGGGAGCTTTGAAGTTCTAGGTCGTTTTGACGCTGCAGAAATTAGAGGGTGTAACCTACTTGTTGTTTAGTCCACAACTTTTAAAACAAAATAATTCTTTTTTCCGCGTTGCAACAAAACATATTGATTGCCAATGAGGTGGGATTCCTGAATCCTGAATTCCTGATCGACCTTTGCTTTATTCACCGAAATGGCATTTTCCTTGAGTGCTCTTCTTGCCTCACTATTGGAATTTAAAAACCCTGAAGAAGCAGACAACGCTGCAATGATATCAAGTCCTTCTTTTATGGAATCTCTTGGTATATTAGCCTGGGGTACTCCTTCAAACAATTCCAAAAAAGTTTCAGGAGTTAATTTTTGAAAAGCCTCACTTGTTCCTCTTCCGAATAATATTTGAGAGGCTTCTTTTGCTTTTTGTAATTCTTCTGCTCCATGCACAAGAGTCGTTACTTCATTCGCTATCGTATTTTGAAGAAGTCTTAGGTGGGGAGCTTGTGCGTGTTCTTTGATAATGGAATTAATATCATCTTCAGCTAGAAAAGTGAAGATTTTAATGTAATTCAATGCATCTTCATCTGAGGTATTTAACCAAAACTGATAGAATTTATAGGGAGAAGTTCGGCTTTTGTCCAACCAAATATTACCGCCTTCTGTTTTTCCAAACTTGGAACCATCGGCTTTTTTGATTAATGGACAAGTAATTGCATACGCTTTTCCACTTTCCTTTCTCCTTATCAATTCGGTACCGGTGGTGATGTTTCCCCATTGATCACTTCCACCCATCTGGAGGCGACAATCATAATTTTTATACAAATGCAAAAAATCATAACCCTGCAACAACTGATAGGTAAACTCAGTAAAAGACATGCCTACTTTAGCCTCTGAACTCAACCGCTTTTTTACAGACTCTTTGGCCATCATATAGTTTACCGTAATGTGTTTTCCTACCTCTCTTGAAAAATCAATGAGGCTATACGATTTCATCCAATCGTAATTATTAACCAAAATAGCTGGATTGGGTAATGAAGTATCGAAATCCAGAAATCGTTCTAATTGATTTTGAATTCCTGCGCAGTTTTTTTCTAATGTCTCTTGATCTAGTAGATTTCGTTCATCCGATTTCCCTGAGGGATCCCCAATCATACCTGTTGCTCCACCCACAAGGACGATGGGAGCATGCCCATGTTTTTGAAAATGCATCAAAATCATTATTTGTACCAAACTCCCAATGTGAAGTGAATCTGCAGTAGGATCAAAACCGATATAGCCTTTAGATGACTTTTCCAAAAGAAAGGTTTCGGTTTCTGGCATAATGTCGTGGAGTAAACCACGCCATTGAAGCTCTTGTACAAAATTAGTTGGCATAAATTTTTACTGCAAAGATAGATTTCTAGAACGGAAACCAAAAATCAAAATCAAAAAAGTGTACATTCGTTATTATGATATTAGTTACTGGAGGTACAGGAATGGTAGGTACTCATTTATTAGTTGAATGTGTTAAAAAAAAGCAAGCCGTCGTGGCGACCTATCGAAGAGAAGAAAGTATTGAAGTTGTAAAAAAAGTGTTTGAAACCATCGCTCCTAAAAATCTAAAAGACTTTGGATTAATTCAATGGAAAAAAGCACCCTTAAACGATATTAATGCACTCGATGATGCCTTTCATGGAGTTGACTATGTGTATCATTGTGCAGCAAAAGTCTCCTTTGCAAGTTATAAAGCTGAAACGCTAAAGAAAAGTAATATTGAAGGCACAGCCAATGTGGTAAATGCAGCACTCAAACACAAGGTGAAAAAACTTGCCTATGTAAGTTCTATCGCATCCCTTGGAGCTGAAAAAAAAATTGCTCAAATCAATGAAGAATCGAATTGGGAAGCCAATCAAAATCATACAGCTTACGCTTATACTAAATATGGTGCTGAGCTGGAGGTTTGGCGAGCTTCTCAGGAAGGTTTACCTGTAGTCATTATTAACCCAGGGGTCATTTTAGGAGGTCAACTATGGAATCGAAGCAGTGCTTCCCTTTTTCAAAATGTAGCAAAAGGCATGCGTTTTTATCCAACTGGAGACACAGCTGTTGTTGCACTGGATGATGTAATACAGGTTTTAATCCGTTTAATGGAATCCGATATTCAAAATGAACGTTTTATTTTAGTTGCTGAAAATTTAAGCCAAAAAGAGTTACTTAAAAAAATTGCAGTTTCCCTAAACAAGAAACCTGCTTCGATCCCCCTGAAAGGAAGTATTTTATATTTATTGTTTGTTGTTGAAAAAACCTTAGATCTACTCCACATTCGTAAAAACTTTTTGAGTATTCCATTTATTGAGACGCTCTGCAGTAAGCAACATTACATTGGAACTAAGATTTGCTCCACACTCAATTTCAA
>JAURBX010000111.1 GCA_030828745.1 Flavobacteriaceae bacterium
ACATAACATCCGGGAAGAGAGATGGTTTCCAGGTGGTTACCCTCAAGAGTGAAGCGTTTAAAACTATTCTCAGATCGAGAGGTAATCAAAAGGGTGGGGCCTTTTCCTTCTCGTGTATCAATGGTAACTCCATGACAACAATCAAAATGATGCTCTTCGGTTCCTTTTCCTCCAAAATGACGTATGTAGTTTCCTTTTGCATCATATTGGATGATATAATCCAAACCATAGCCATCTGCAATGTAAATATCTCCATTGGGAGCGATCGCAGTTTCAGTGGGTTTAAATTGTCTTACTGAGGTATAAGCTGCTACTTCTTTTGGCATCGAAAACTCTAGGAGTTTTTCTCCTTTCAGTGTTGTTTTACACACTTTATGAGAATCAGGATCTGTGATAAACAAAAATTCTTCTTCTCCTTCCTCAACTAGGGTTAAACCATGTGCACCAGGATAATCCGTTCCCCATGCATCTAAAATTTTGCCTGACCGATCGTAAATTAAAATATTATTTTTTGGATGGGTAGTGGTCATCAAGAGTCTCTTGTTTTTATCCATTACCATTTCATGACAATCATTAACTGGAAATTGAGAAGGATCTTGAACACCCCATTTTTTATCAACTCTATAGGTGAAAGACCCATGTCCTACGATCGGATTTTCCTCTACTGCTCGATCGGTGATGATGAAAATGTTTTCGAAAGGGGTAACCGCCATACCTGCGGCAACTCCCGCTTTTTTGATAAAATTTCGTCTACTTTTTTTCATAGGTGGTTATTTGTATATTTAATTTAGAGATGAGTATTAAAAATTTTAGGACAATATATCCTTAACTACTTTTCCATGGACATCGGTAAGTCGAAAGCGTCGGCCTTGAAATTTGAAAGTAAATTTCTCATGATCAATACCCATAAGGTGCATTAAAGTTGCTTGAAAGTCATGAACATGAACTGGATTTTCAATGATATTGTAACCAAATTCATCCGTTCGTCCGTAAGTCATGCCTTTCCTAATTCCTGCACCTGCCATAAAAATAGTAAAGCACGCTGGATGATGGTCTCTCGCATAATTAGTTTCAGTGAGTTGCCCTTGTGAATAATTTGTTCGTCCAAATTCCCCTCCCCATATGACTAAGGTATCTTCCAAAAGACCACGTTGTTTAAGATCTTTTATTAAAGCGGCAGTGGGCTGGTCTGTTTCTTTACATTGGGTTTTAATGTTTTTAGGTAAATCGCCATGATGATCCCAACCCTGATGGTATAATTGCACAAATTTTACATCTTTTTCAATCAGGCGTCTTGCCAATAAACAATTGGCAGCAAAAGTTCCTGGTTTTCTACTATCCTCCCCATACATTTCAAAAATTGAATCCGGTTCTTTTGACAGATCCATAACATCGGGTACAGAAGTCTGCATTCTAAAAGCCATTTCATACTGACTAATACGAGATAATATTTCGGGGTCACCGATATCAACGTGTTTATCTTGTTGCATTTTAGACAAATAATCTAACTGCTCTTCTCGCAATTGCTTGGTTACTCCCGGAGGATTATCCAAATAAAGCACAGGATTTTTACCTGATCGGAATTGAACTCCTTGATGCTGTGAAGGAAGAAATCCATTTCCCCAAGAGCGTGAATAGAGTGGCTGCCCGTATTTGTCTTTTGTAATTAAAACAACAAAACCTGGTAAGTTTTTGTTATCTGTTCCCAAACCATAACTTAACCACGAACCAATCGAAGGTCTTCCAGGTAATTGAGAACCCGTTTGTAATAAACTAACGGCAGGGTCATGATTAATAGCGTCTGTATGCATGGATTTAATAAAGCATAGTTCGTCAGAAATCTTACTAACATTCGGCATTAGATCACTTACCCAGGCGCCACTGTTTCCATGCTGATTAAAGTTAAATAAGCTGCCCGCCAAGGGAAAAGAACTTTGTCCTGCAGTCATTCCAGTCAATCGCTGTTCTCCAAAAACACTTGCCGGAAGTTCTTGTCCTTGCATTTTATTAAGCGTGGGTTTGTAGTCAAACAAATCCAGTTGAGAAGGGGCACCACTTTGAAAAAGATAGATGACTCGCTTAACTTTTGGAACAAAATGAGGTAATCTTAGATCTAATGAATTAGAATTGCTCAACCTATTTGAAGCATATAAATTTTCAGAATTTAACATACTTGCCAAGCTTAGACCTCCCAATCCCAAGGTGGTTTTGGTTAAAAAGTCTCTCCTAGAGTAGTCAGAATTATCGTGGTCGTGATTGCAATTCATGAGTTAATATTTATAATAAGATTCATTTAAATTTAATAAAGTATTTGCAACGATTGTCATGGCTGCTACTTTGTCTGCACTGGTCAAGCGATTGTATTTAGATTCCCCAACGTTCAATACTTTATACGCCTCTGATCGATTCCTTTTGTAAAAACGCAATTGATTTTGGTAGAGCTCATCCAATAAATTAATTTCATTTTTTTTAGGCAGCCTTGAGGTTGCTAATCGAAAGCCATGCTTAATTTGATCTTTTATTTCTCCCTCAGATTCAGAAAAAATACGTTCTGCAAAAACACGAGAGGCTTCAAAAAATTGAACATCATTTAAGAGCACCAAAGACTGCAATGGAGAAGAAGTATTCTCTCTTTTGATGGTACAAATTTCTCTTGATGTTGCGTCAAAAGTAATGAGCGATGGTGGTGGTGATCCCCTTTTGATAAAAGTATAAATTCCTCTTCGATATAAATCTTCCCCTTCCGATTCATTATACTCTAACAAACGAATGGAAAAGGTGTTTTTTTCTTTCCACAACCCTTTGGGTTGATAAGGTTTTACACTGGGTCCTCCCACTTTTTCAGACAATAAACCACTAACTGCCAAAGCGTTATTTCGAATCATTTCGGCTGGTAAACGATGACTATTCCCACGTGCTAACAAGATATTATTGGGGTCTATATCGTTTTTATTATGACCAAAAATTGATTGCTGTTTATAGGTTTCTGAGTTCACCAATTGCTTAATAAGGCGTCTGACATCCCAATTATTTTCTTTAAAATCTACTGCCAACCAATCGAGCAATTCTGGATGAGAAGGAAGTGCTCCTTGCACCCCAAAATCTGTAGGAGTGGAAACTAACCCATTCCCAAAAATCATTTGCCAATAGCGATTTACAGCAACTCGAGCTGTTAAAGGATTCTCCTTATTAAAAAGCCATTGGGCCAATCCAAGTCTATTTTTAGGAAATGATTTATCCATGGCAGGTAGAACCTCAGGAGTTTTAGCGGTTACCTCCAAGCTCGGTTCATTATAATTGCCCCTATTGTATAAATAGGTTGTTCTAGCTTGGTCTAATTCTTCCATCACCATCACTTCTAACACAGGTTCAATTTCTTTTCGCCATGCTTCCAAATTATCTTTTAAGTCTTTTTGAATTGAAGTGTATTTTGGGTGGTTTTGAACCCAATGATCTTTAGCTAGGGACTCATCTATAGGAGTCATTTTATCATGGTATTGATCCAACAATACATTTAATTCAAGTTGAGAAATCGCCTTATTGAAAATTTTCAAATCATCCATTTTCCCCATAAATAAACCATTATCACCCGTTGACCCCTCGTAGGTTTTACCAACTAAAACAGCACGCTGCTCTAGGTTGATACCACTCCCAGAAACGGGTTTTATGGATTTGGACAAATTATCTATTTGGGTTTCAAATTCAAAAGGGTTCCCGTTTTTATAAAAAGTAATTCCTTTCGCTTTTCCCGTTCCATTATATGAAAAGGCCAAATGAGACCATTCATCAACTTTGATACTGTCCTTGGATCGCACATGTACCATGTTTCCTGGAGACATATTAACCAATCGTAAGTTGAGGTGGTTAGTGTCATCTAAATAAAAATCCCAGCCCCTCCACCAGTTGTTTTTACCACCAGTAGTTCCCAAAATAAATTGTCTAGACTTTTCTTTTCGTTGATGTGTTTGTGTCCAAATTGCTAAAGAAAAAGGATCAGTCCATTCAAAATTGGGAATTTCTTTGTTAATGGAAAAACGATCAAAATCACTTTCAAATTCTAATGCTTCTCCTTTTATTCCTTGGACTACTTTGGGTGCTTTACTTGCTTTTACATTTCTATTATTGTCGGCAATATATTGGTTGGAACGCACTTGAGATACTTTATCAAAGGGATAATGACCCAGTAAATACTGATTTATTTCAGAGGTTTTTGGAAGTTCATCGATGTAATGATAAACTGCTGCAAGCTCGTTTTGAGTCAATTCTATTTTTGTCTGCGTTTGTTTAATTAGGGTTTGCAGTTTTTGTAATTGTTCTTCTTGATTTTCTGTTGGAAGATAAAGTAAGGGGCCAAAATCTCCGTCGTCTCCAGTCATTCCGAGTTCTCTCACATTATTAAAAAACCCACTCAGCTGGTAGTACTCCTTTTGTGAAATAGGATCAAACTTATGGTCATGACATTTTGCACAAGCGACTGTTAATCCTAAAAAAGCTGTACTAAAAGTTTCCGTTCGATCAAAAACATAATTCAACCGCCATTCTTCATCAATAACACCTCCCTCGGCTGTCATGGGAGAATTTCGATTAAAAGCTGTAGCTAACTTTTGCTCTTGTGTAGCATTGGGTAATAAATCTCCCGCAAGTTGCCAAGTTACAAATTGGTCGTATGGCATTTTCTTGTTGAAAGCATCAATTACCCAATCTCTCCAAGGCCACATGGTTCTCAATCCATCGGCGTGGAGACCATGAGAATCTGCATATCGAGATACGTCTAGCCAATCTAATGTCAAGCGTTCTGAAAAAGACTGAGTCTCCATGAGTTGATCCACCAAGCGTTCATAATTACCCGGTAAAGTGTCTTTTAAAAAGGAATCAATTTGAGGAAGCGATGGGGGCAGCCCTGTGAGATCGAAACTGAGTCTTCGAATTAAGGTTTCTTTTGTTGCTTGAGGCTCAAATTCCAATTCGTTTTCCAGAAGCTTATCATATACAAATTGATCAATCTGATGCTTGTATTCTTCTTTTGCAATAGGACTTGGATTTTCTTTTTGAGGAAGAGTAAAAGACCAATGTTCTTTCCACGTAGCTCCTTGATCTATCCATTTTAAAATTAGAGCTTTCTCCCGAGAAGTTAATTTGAGATTTGATTCTGGAGGGGGCATCTGTACTTCAGGGTCTGAACTAATTATTCGATGGGCACTCTCACTGCCATATAAACTTAGACCTGAAAAAGCTCTTTTTCCACTCTCTAATTTCGAGAAAGCCAGTTTTTCTGTATCCAAACGTAAGCCTGCTTTTCTCGCATTTTTGTCAGGACCATGACATTGAAAGCAACGATCCGATAGAATTGGTTTGATATGATAATTGAAATCGACTACCTCAGGAAGACTTTCCATCTGTTGACTTACCTCCTCTGGAATGACTAAAGTACATTTTGTAAAAAGAAAACCTAACAAAAGGATAATCGATATATAACTCGTATTTTTTTTAAAAAACCTTAGTTTTAAAGCTTGCAACATCATCCTTATAAATTCATGATTATATCTGTAAGATAAACAATATTTTACAGACGAGAATTGACACTCTCTAGAGAAACATTTTTAATCCACTCAACTTTTAACAATATTGAATATTGCTCCTATTACGAAGTATTATGTCCTTATTGGGATGATTGACGTTTTGGTTTCACTAAAGAGCTTTGAAAGAGTCTTTGTGTTTTGTTCTATTGGGGTTGTTATGAAAGAGATGCCTGATTGTTAACCCCATAAATCTTATCAGATTAACATAATATAGAGAATTAAACCAATCCGTGGTTTGCTGATTAAAAAAGCTACTAAATGGAATAGATTTGATTTGAATACTCAAATTTTACAACAAACAAAGATGTGTTTTCATAGTTTCCTGAAAAAATAAGTTTGCTTTTGGAGTTGAATTAAAGCCAGAAAATCCAAAAAAAGATGGTACTGACTAATACAAGTAATACAAATGCACAAACTCAAGTAAATAAATCTGAAAACGAAAATATATATGTTTATGCAAGAAAATATGGTTTAAAATTTGAAGATATTGGAAAAGAATATAAGTTATATTCTAGTCCATCTTTTAACTCAGATATAATTTACAGCTTTAAAAAAGGTTATTTTATGAGGATAAAAAAAGAAGGCATTAGTTGGGAATTGATTGAGGTTAATGGTAGAAAAGGTTATATGCTGACATATGACATAAAAGCAAGAAATACCAAAAAGAAGATTACTGATACAACTATGAAAGCTGAAAATGAAACTTCTGACGAGCTCCCTTTTGCGATAGTTGACCAAGTTCCAATTTTTCCAGGTTGCGAAAGTGATATCAATCAAAGAGCTTGTTTCCAGAAAAAAATTAATTTACACATAAGAAGATATTTCAGATATCCAATTATTGC
>JAURBX010000157.1 GCA_030828745.1 Flavobacteriaceae bacterium
AAAAATGCCTACGGGTACAAAACCATTGGAATACCGGGTGTAGTAGCTGGACTTTTAAAACTTCATTCAGAGCATGGAAAGCTGACTTTGTCACAAGTAATGCAGCCTGCGATTTTGTATGCCCAAAATGGTTTTCAGTTATTGCCTGGGGAAGCGATAAGACAACAAAGTGTCAGGGAAATTACAGTTCAATTTAAGGGTACTAAAAAGCATTTTTTAAAAGAAGATGGAACCTCTTTTAATGCGGGAGAGTTGATCATTCAAAAAGAGTTAGCCAATACACTAAAACAGATTGCAGCCAAAGGCAAAGCGGGATTTTATGAAGGTGCAGTTGCCGAAAAAATGGTAGAGGATATCCAGTCCAATGGGGGAATCTTGACATTGGAGGATTTGAAAAACTATGAAGCATTAGATTCAGAAATTGTTACAGGTCTTTTTAAGGGTAATCAGATTCATAGTTTATACCTTCCCTCTTTTGGAGCGATAAGCATTCAGATTTTACAAATTTTAGATAATTTACCTAACTCAACTACTGAGGAAGAATGGGCGCTAGCTGTTGGGGATGCAACAAAAATAGCCTATACCCACCGAAAGCATCAGGTAGATAGAGACTCTTTAGCCAAAATACTATCTTATGACAATGCTAAAAGTATCGCTGAATCTATAGTAGGAGGAACCCATAAAAGAGTTGCTCAAATCGTAAGTGAATTACCCAAGTCTTGGACAGTTGCCATGGGTCATACTTCTCATTTAACTACCGCTGATGCCGATGGAAATGTAGTTTCTTTAACACAAACCGTAGGCCCTAATATGGGTTCTAAAGTAGCAACAGAAGATCTTGGGTTTTTATATGCGGTGACCCTAGGAGGTTACTTAGGAGAGTACAAGCCTGGAGACCGTTCTAATTCGCATATATCCCCTACATTATTTACAAAAAACAATCAAGTGTTACTCGCATTGGGTGCTGCGGGTGGTAGTAGAATTGTAACAGCAGTTACTCAAGTTGCACACCGTTATTTTTCTGAAAAGCATACGCTAAAGAAATCCATTATGTTGCCACGGGTCTATCCGTATAAAGACTCACTTTGGATAGAAGCTCATGAAGGTTTAGCGTCTTTGAATGCCAAGTTGGATCCTTCCGTGTTTCCTGTTAAAATGATTGATGAAAAAGCACGATTTGGGCGCGTTCATGCTGTGGCGTTGGATACTTTGACAAACTCTTGGATAGGAGCAGCGGATCCCGATTGGGAGGGAACTACAGTATATTTTGAAGCACCTTAATCAAACTAAAAAGTGTTTTTTTTAGAGAAAATTTAACAATTAAAAAACGGTAAAACAATTCCCTGTTTTATTTAATCCCTTACATTTATCAAAAATAAAATTAATGAAACAACACAAAACCATATCTCTTTTTATAACAAGTCTATTTGTTTTCTTTTTCTCAAACATTTCAACTCTTTTTGCGCAAGATGCTTTCGGTGGCTTGGCACTATACACGCTCAGAGATGACATGGCTAAATCTCCTAAAACAACCCTTCAGGCTGTAGCGGATGCAGGCTATGTGGCGATTGAAGCAGCAGGCTATGAAGAGGGTAAGTTTTATGATTATTCTCCGCTAGAGTTTAAGGCCCTTTTGAGTTCACTTAACCTAACTCCTTTGAGTTCACATAACTCTGATGTTTCCTTGGATAATGCGGATGCAATGATGGCAGATGTAAAAGCGGCTGGATTTGAATATTTTGTTGTTCCCATTCCTCCCATGGGACTGTTTAAGTCAGGAGCAAAGGGAATGAGTATGAAAGGTGGTGCAGAAAATTTAGCCAATATTTTAAATGTTTTAGGAAAGAAAGCAAAGGCAATGGGACTGAAGCTATTGTATCATAATCACGATTTTGAATTTGCAGCCGATGCTAATGGGGAAGTGGTTATCGATTATCTACTTGAACATTGCGACCCAGAATTTGTTAATTTTCAGATGGATTTATATTGGGTGACAAAAGCAGGTGCAGACCCATTAGTGTATTTCGAAAAGTATCCCGGACGATTTAAGTTGTGGCATGTGAAAGACATGGATGAAAAAGGTCGTTTTGCCCCTGTTGGAAAAGGAACAATTGACTTTGGACGTATTCTTGCAAAAAAAGAACGTTCAGGGATGAAAGCGTATTTTGTAGAACAAGATGTAACAATTCACATGAAACCCCTTGAGGCGATAAAGGTTAGTCATGAGGGATTGAAGAAATTTGGATTTAACTAGGAGTTTAATTTTTATAAATTAGAAAAGTCCGTGCGTATGCACGGACTTTTTTTTTGCTTGAAAATAATTGATGATTCAATTTTACATGAATAGAGAAAAAGGCAGTGTTTAATTATCACTAATCAATATATTGAATAAATTTTAGCTTTTTTTTAGCTTACAGTAATGATTTCATCATCATTAATTAAAAAACCGACCTCCATTATACTTTTCTGAAAATCTAGATTGATAAATTCACTAAGATAATTTTCAAATCTTAACTCTTATGAAAAGTACAACAAATACATTTTTATTTCTTTGCTGCTTTTGTGTGGGTATCTTTTTTTACTCAGTTCAGGCGCAGACTATTACTGGAAATGTTACTGATGAAAGTGGAGGTGCTGTGAAAGCGGCGGATTTTGATGATGACGGGGATCTGGATTTATTTATTGGTAATCGAATTCAGCCATGGGACTATCCTAATCCCCCTTCAAGTTATGTGTTAGAGAATGTTGGAGGAGCGTTTAAAGTGCATGAACCTTCAAGGGAGGTTTTTAGCAATTTAGGAATGGTTACTGATGGTATTTGGATTGACTATAACAAAGATCAATTTTTAGATTTAATAATAGTGGGAGAGTGGATGCCTGTTACTTTTGTGAAAAATGAAGAAGGTCATTTCTCTATTGACAATGAACGAACAGAACGGCTTAATCTTAAAGGATGGTGGTTTAGTATTGATCAGGGAGATTTTGATAATGATGGCGATCAAGACATAATACTTGGGAATATAGGTGAAAATTATAAGTATAAAGCAAGTAAAAAAGAGCCCTTAGAACTTTTTTACACTGATTTTGACTCTAACGGAAGTAAAGATATCGTCATAACCTATTATAATTATGGAATTAAATATCCACTTCGTGGATTTTCGTGTTCTTCTGACCAAATACCCTCATTAACAAAAAGAATAGGAAGCTATAGTAAATTTGCAAGTCAAAGTTTTGATGAAATTTATGGGTTTAATGCTATTAGAAAAGCGTTACAATTAGAAGCGAATACTTTTAAGAGTCAAATATTAATTGATGGGGGAAATGGATTTTACCATAAAAAAGAGCTACCCGTTGAAACTCAGTTTTCTTCGATTAATGATATCATTGCTGACGATATTGACAAGGATGGGTACATGGACCTTTTAATGGTAGGTAATTTTTAC
>JAURBX010000113.1 GCA_030828745.1 Flavobacteriaceae bacterium
AGCCCTAAATAAACCATGAATTTGCTCCAAAGTGAAAACATTCACAGCCGCCATGGCATACTTACCATAACATTTATCATAAAATTCTTTAGGCGAAATCATCATATTCTACTATAATTGCTGTGAATTCAAAACAGAAAACTTTAGATAAAAAAACAATAAAATATTCATAGTTTAAGGGGTTTTCCCCTGAATTTCTATTCAAACGTTTGCACGGTTAAATAATATACAAACATAAGAAAATATGAATTAAATGTTTTTGGATGTACCTCTGATAACCAATTCTGTTTTGAAAACTTCGCATCGTAATTCCAAATCGATTCCTTCTTCACTATTGATATCATGTAAAAGTATTCTAGCAGATAGCATTCCAATACTATATACGGGTTGCCAAACTGTAGAAAGTGAAGGAGTGAAATAGAAGTACAAAAAAGAGAATTCTATCTACCCTGTTTCGTGTAAAGGGAGATCAGTATTCGCTTTTGTATTTGTTAAATAATTTAGTTAGGGTAAGGATAATGAATGTCAATAAAAATCATTTTGGCATAGATAATTCAGGGAATTTTTTATTTCAGTGTCCTTTGATTGACCAAGACCTTAAAAACCAATTAATATTAGAATACAAATAATATTGATTTTTAGTTTTACTTTCAAAACTGAGACCAATTATATTGTTTGTTCATCATGGGAAAGGTTTCTTGGGTTGTGAAATCACAAATTATATATTGTTTTGAGGACTTCTGTTCGTGCGAAAAAATCTTAATTTGTAGTACTCATCCTCATTCGGAACACCTTTAAAAAAATAACCTCCTCAAAATGAGAAGGTTATAATTCTAACTGTGCGGTCTGGACGGGACTCGAACCCGCGACCCCATGCGTGACAGGCATGTATTCTAACCAACTGAACTACCAGACCTAATTAGCGTGTGCAAATATACGCTGCATTTTGAATCTGCCAAACAAAACTTACGAAAAGAGATCAATTTTGTATTAGGGGAAGTTAAAGGATGGCATCAATTGCCTCTGCGTAAGTTGTTTTAGGGGAAACTCCAACATGTCTTCCTACTAACTCTCCTTTGTCAAAAACGAGTACCGTTGGAATGTTTCTGACTCCATACTTAGCTGCAAACTCTTGGTTCGCATCAACGTCAACTTTCCCAACAACCGCTTTTCCTGTATAATCATTGCTCAATTCTTCAATGATTGGACCCACCATTCTACATGGACCACACCAAGCCGCCCAAAAATCGACTACTACGGGCTTATCTGATTTTAAAACAACTTCATCAAAAGTTGCGTCTGTAATTTCTAATGCCATTTTGTTCTATTTTATACCCGCAAATGTAATTATTTTAAACAACACTACTTGATATGCCAAAATCAAATTTACTTATGCTCAAATGGGTTTTCTCAATGCAATTAATTCAACTTATAATGCCATTGTTTTTCATCTAATAATTTGAGTAACTCTGGAGTGATTTTAACTTTTTGTTTTTTACTATTTAAAGTCAATTTTACTTTTTTATCCGAGTCATAAACATTAAACATAAGCGGTTTATCACCTTTAAAAGACTTCAGCTCGTCGCGTAGCTCAAATACACTTTCATTTTTAAGTTGAGAAATT
Organism: Flavobacteriaceae bacterium; assembly: GCA_030828745.1. Classification (GTDB taxonomy): domain Bacteria; phylum Bacteroidota; class Bacteroidia; order Flavobacteriales; family Flavobacteriaceae; genus MS024-2A. The sequence goes on from JAURBX010000113.1 coordinate 1,625, forward strand.
TCAAGCTGTAGGGTTAATTTCTTGGCATTGTGCTCAACCGTATTTTGAAGCATCTCAAAGTGTAAGTATTGCATCCGTGGAGCACCAACTTTTCCTGTCTCTCTGTTTGTCCAACCTTCACGAATCATCAATCGCAAACGAACAAATTGATTGACTACTAAGAAGTGTCTATATTTTAAATAATCTTCACCAAAAATTCGAAACTCATATTGATCCGTAAAATCCTCTACAACAAAACGTGCCCAACCTTTTCCATTTCTACTTTCTAAATGTTGAATTTCATTCACAATTCCACCGATGGAAAACTCACGATTTACCAGTCGATCTAAATCCCCTAATTGATTAAGAGAAAGGGTAACAAAATGTTCTATCTCATGGGTGAAATCATCCAAAGGATGGGATGAGATATAAATTCCCACAACCTCTTTTTCCTTTTTCAACCGTATCAAGTTGGTCCAAGCTTCACAATCAGGAATCGTTAAGTCCTGATAAGTGCTTGTTGTTTCTTCACTAAATAAACTGGTCTGAGAAGAATTTAGATTCTCCTGGTATTTAGAGCCAAAACGGAGTACTTTTTCTAAAAAAATAACCCCATCTCCATCGGGATTAAAATACTGTGCTCGTTTTACATTTGGAAAAGAATCAAAACCGCCTGCCAAAGCTAAATTTTCAAACGCCTTTTTATTGGCTGCTCTCAAATCAATTCGCTTTACCAAATCAAAAATAGACTCATAACGCTGATCCTTTCTGTGTTCTATAATAGTTTCTACGGCTCCCTTTCCCACACCTTTTATTGCTCCCATTCCAAAGCGAATGGCCTGCTCGTCATTTACTGCAAATTTGTAAAAAGATTCATTAACATCCGGTCCCAAAACCTTGAGTCCTAATCGACGGCATTCCTCCATAAAAAAGGTGACTTGTTTAATATCGTTCATATTATTGGAAAGAACTGCTGCCATATATTCTGCTGGATAATGTGCTTTTAAATAGGCCGTTTGATATCCAATTAATGCATAACAGGTTGAGTGTGATTTATTGAATGCATAAGCGGCAAAAGCCTCCCAATCTTTCCAAATTTTTTCTAAAATTTCTTCAGGATGTCCATTGCCTTTTCCCCCTTCAATAAATTGTGGTTTTAATTTTTGAAGTAAAGCAAAAATCTTTTTCCCCATTGCCTTTCTCAATACATCTGCATCACCTTTGGAAAAACCAGCCAACTTCTGCGACAAAAGCATTACTTGCTCCTGATAAACTGTAATTCCGTAGGTTTCTTCCAAATATTCTGCCATTACTGGAAGATCATAACTAATCTCTTCGTTTCCATTTTTACGATCTACAAAACTTGGAATATATTCCAAAGGACCGGGACGATAGAGTGCATTCATCGCAATCAAATCTGCAAAAACAGTAGGCTTTAAATCTTTGAGGTATTTCTGCATCCCTGCCGATTCATATTGAAAAATCCCAACCGTATCTCCTCTTTGGAATAATTCGTACGTTTTTTGGTCATCCAAAGGAAAGGCATCAGGATCTAAATCAATATTGTGCTTATATTTCACCAACTTCACCGTATCCTTAATTAAGGTTAAAGTTTTGAGTCCCAAAAAATCCATCTTCAACAAACCGGCATCTTCAACTACCGAATTATCAAATTGAGTGACATATAATTCGGAATCTTTAGCTGTAGCTACAGGTACAAACTGGGTAATATCATCTGGCGTAATAATGACCCCACAAGCATGAGTTCCCGTATTTCGTAGCGACCCTTCAAGAACAATGGCTTGCTGAATCGTCTCTCCCGACAAATTATCCTCGTCTGCTAAGTTTTTAATTTCATTTACCCGCAAAACCTCATCATTTCTGAGGTTCTCTTTCAACTCTTGGTCAGTGGAAGAAAAGAGTTTTGCCAGTTTAATATTAGGGAGCAGTTTTGCGATGCGGTCGGCTTCCCCTAAAGGTAGGTCCAAAACTCGAGCCGTATCCCGAATGGAAGATTTGGCTGCCATTGTTCCATAAGTGATGATTTGTGCCACTTGATTGGAACCGTATTTTTCAATAACATAATCCATTACCTTACTCCGACCTTCATCATCGAAATCAATATCAATATCGGGCATACTTACCCGATCTGGATTCAGAAAACGCTCAAAAAGTAAGTCGTATTTAACGGGATCAATATTGGTGATTTTCAAGCAGTAAGCTACAACAGACCCTGCAGCCGAACCTCGTCCAGGCCCTACAGAAACGTCCAAATCTCTTGCCGCTGCAATTAAATCCTGGACAATCAGAAAATAGCCTGGATAGCCTGTTTTGGCAATAACCCCTAATTCGAAATCAATCCGTTCTTTGATCTCTTCATCCAAAGTTCCGTAGCGCTTTTCAGCACCCAAATACGTTAAGAAATGTAAATAAGCATTCTCTCCCTTTTTACCGTCTGGGTCGTCAGGAACTTGATAATTCTCTGGAATATCAAATTTGGGAAGCAATACTTCACGTGCCAAATCAAAAGGCTCAATTTTAGCAACTAAAGCTTCAATATTGGTGATCGCCTGAGGAATATCCTTAAATAGTAGCTTCATTTCCTCGGGCGACTTATAATAATATTCATGGTTGGGAAACCCGTATCGAAACCCTCGCCCTCGTCCAATAGGCGTAGCTTGCTTTTCCCCTTCCTTTACACACAATAAAATATCATGGGCATTGGCTTCTTCTTTTTTGGTGTAATAGGTGTTGTTTGTAGCAATTAGTGGAATATTATATTGCCTTGCGAGCTTGACCAAAACAGCATTGGCACGGTCTTCGCCCTCCTCACCATGACGCATGAGTTCAATGTAAAAATCCTCTTTAAATTCGGAATGCCACCATTGCAAAGCTTCTTCTGCTTGTCGATCTCCAAGATTTAATATTTTTGAGGCAAGCTCTCCATACGTATTTCCAGATAATACAATCAGATCCTCCTTGTACTGTTTGATAATTTCACGATCAATTCTTGGAACGTAATAAAATCCATTTACATAAGCCATGGAAGTCATTTTTGCCAAGTTGTGATAGCCTTTCTTGTTCTTTGCTAAAAAGACCATCTGATAGCCATCGTCTCTTCTGGATCTATCGGTGTGGTCCTCACAAACATAAAACTCACATCCAATGATGGGTTTTATTTTCTGTGCCTCGGGTTCTAATGCTTTATTGTGCGCCTTGATTGCTTTGATAAAATGAAAAGCCCCCATCAAATTGGCATGATCAGTAATGGCTACTGCGGGCATTTTATTGCTTGCTGTGGCTTCTACTAACTGACTGATTCGGGAGGTAGCTTGGAGTACTGAAAACTGAGAGTGATTGTGTAAGTGCACAAAAGTAGCATCCGCTAAAGCCGAAGTATCCTCCTCCGAAACTGAAATGGGAGTTGCTTCTTTTTTCTTTAATTTTTGGGAAGCTTTTTTAAGGTTTTGATGGCTTAACCCAATGGACTTAAAAGGGGTTTGTGCTTTAAGCGCTTCAGTTTGAAAGGCTTGGTTTTCAAAAGCTTTGGGGTGAATTTTTTCCTGTCGCAGCAACTCCAAAAATGCACGTGTGGTTGCTTCCACATCAGCAGTAGCATTGTGCGCATCTTCAAAACCTTCTTTAAATAAGAAACGATATAATTCAGAAAGCGTTGGCAACTTAAACTTTCCACCACGTCCGCCCGGCAATTGACACAATTGTGCTGTTTCCTCAGTACAAGTATCAATCACAACTTTATCTTCCAACACATCTGCCAAACCAGCACGTAAATATTCGGCGCCCATAATATTGCGGTCGAAGCCTACATTATGCCCCACCACAAAATCAACAGCATCTAGTGCAGCATGAAATTTCTGGAGGACCTCAGCCAACAAAACACCCTGTTCTTCGGCTAAGGCGGTAGATATTCCATGTATTTTTTCAGAATCAAACGGAATGGTAAAACCATCGGGTTGAATCAAATAATTTTCATGACGAATAAGTTCCCCTTTTGCATCGTGAATCTGCCATGCAATTTGAATACAGCGGGGCCAGTTTTCGGCATCTGTCAGAGGCGCATTCCACTTTTTTGGTAAACCCGTTGTTTCGGTATCGAAGATTAAATACATAAAAACGAATGTACCGATTTCCCCTTGAGCGTAAAAATGGTTTTATCCTGAGTTATTAACGAAAATGAATTCAGTTTAAAAAACCAAATCCGTACCTTCGCCAAAAAAAAAGAGTATCAACGCGACCTTAGCCGTTTTTGAACGTTTAGACTCACAAAAAGCGATAGAAGCCGCCTTTTTTGAGAAAAAGTGCGTCCATATTAAAGGTTTTGTCGGTTCCGGTTTTTCTTTTCGAATTGCAGCAGCTTTCCAAAAAAACCAACAGAACCTCCTTTTAATTCTTGACAATGCAGAACAAGCCGCTTATATTCTCAATGATTTAGAACGGCTTTTAACACCTGCGG
>JAURBX010000083.1 GCA_030828745.1 Flavobacteriaceae bacterium
AATGTTCTTAAAATTCTTCCATATTCAGTGTCAATTGCATAAGATTCACTTATATATTGGCTTAATGGATTGTAATTTTCAATTAGAAATCCACCTAAAACAGAATAGGCTACAAAAAGACTAACGCCCAGTATTCCAATTAAAAATGTGATTTTATTGTTCATTTACTATTAATTATAATCACGAGCATTTACATTCTATTATATATACCATTCGGTAGCCCTTTCAAGAGTATCGAAATCAATCGCCATCTTTTAGATACATATCCAACGCTCTTTTTTCTTTTGATAAGTCCAAGAATTTGTTTTGTAGCTTTTTCTTTAGTTGCTACCCAAAATTGACCTTCACCTTTTGCCATGTCTGTATCAACAAACCCCGGTCTGATGTCAGTAACGTAAATGGGTAGCTTGGTTTTTTTTGCTTTTTGTCTTAAGCCCTCTAAATAATTTATCTGATAAGCTTTTGAAGCATTGTAAGCGGGTGCAATTCTACTACCTCTTATTCCTGCTATAGAGCTAATTGCTACCAGATGCCCTTTCCCTTGTTTTTCAAAATAATTGAATGTCCAGGCTACAATTTCAGTAAAAGCAATTACGTTTAATTTATTAGTTGAATCCTCAATATTAAAATCTAACTGTTCATTTAGGTCTCCTGTGCCTGAGCTTAAAATCAATAAATCTAAACCCTCTATTTCATTCACTAATTTAGTCAGTTCTTCAGCGTTGTTTTCTTTAGTACAATCAAAACAACTGATGTTGAAATTTATCGGATCAGATTCTTTTAACTTTTCAAGTTCAGTTTTTCGCCTTCCTGTAATTCCAACCTTATATTCATTCTTCACAAGAATTTTGGCAAGCTCACTACCAATTCCTGAAGTTGCTCCTATTATAATTGCTTTTTTCATTCCGTTTTCTGTTTGTGGCAAATCACTATATATTGTTTATAATGGCATATATAGTTCTCATTCCTTTTCTGTTTATAGTCCATTTCAATTTACATTTTTTTAGTTCCGCCACGAAGTCAGAGACTTTATGGAGCGAGGGCTTTCTCTTAAATACAGCGACCCAATCTACTCTTGTAGCTGTGATAAAATGTATTTTTTCTCAATCAAGTATGATGTACTCTTCTTTTAATTTTAATTAACCATTATTCTTACGTTTTTTATCTACCGTGGTATTCCATATTGGGAACAGGTTCATCGTTCTTCAAGAATCTATTAAACCAATTAAGAACTTGATCTTTTACTTCTTTTTTATGCTCCGAAATTCCATGATCGCCTCCTTCAAACATTATTAATCTGTAAGGCACACGGTACTTTTCAAATTCCAGTGCCATCGTTAAACTCTGTTCTGGTTTAACTCTCCAATCCGCATTTCCGTGTAGCATCAGTATCGGAACATTTTTTGGAAAGTGGTCAACCCATTTTACTGCAGATCTTTTTTCTAATTCAGCCTCTTTATTTTTATCATAATCAGGAATTAATTCCGATAAAACACTCGTTTCCAATTCTGGTCTATCCTTGATTAAATTAAAATAATCTGAAACAGCTCCACCAACAACGGCAGTTTTTATCTTTTTTATTTTAGTTAGTGCTATATACGTCATCATTCCACCACGACTCCAACCATACATCCCAATTCTATTCGGATCGGCAATTTCAATTTCTTTTAAGACGTCTGGGAGTATCGTAATGTCGTTTATATCTTTACCGCCAAGTTCTTCTTGTCCTTCGCTACCGCCGTTTCCTCGGTATTGACTTGCAATGACAACATAACCTTCTGATGCAATTTGACCAAGTGATATTAATATATTACCCACTTTAAGTGAGCCGAAATCTCTATTTCCCCCTCGATTGTATATTACACAAGGATATATTCCCTTTGCTTTAGGTTGAACCAAAAGGCCCTTTATTTTTAAACCATCACTCAAATATGTGATTTTATAAATATCAATAGTGTCAAAATATTTGAATTCCTCTTTCCATTCTGTTTGACCATTGATCTCTTCGGTAAATCGATTGCAAAAAGTGGCTTCTGATAAGTCAGTAATTAATTCTTTATGAATAAGAAGTTTTGTTTCTTGAGCTTTACAGCTTGTAAAAATTAAAACAAAAATTAATAGTTTTATTTTCTTCATATGTTTCAGTTAAGGGGTTGATAAGGGTTTGGCTAAATTGCCTTAGTTTGCATAACTCAAGCGAATATTTTAATCCTTGTTAGTTGATGACTTCTTTTTTCATTAATTGTAATACGACTCTTGATTGTTCATAGTGTCTTTTTTCATGGGTAACAATAATGTCAAAAGCGGTTTCCAATTTGTAAACTATATTTTTGTTGGCGGGAGATGAAATTATTATTTCCCTTTCGACTAAGTCTCTCGAATTTTCAATCCTTTTTTTTAGTTCAGATTGATGCTTTTTGAATCTTTCAAGAATACCTTTTAAGATTTGTCCGCTTGAAGGTTCCCAAATCGGAAATGTTTTTGTCTTTTTTTTCTATCCGATTGAACACCCTCCAATACTCTTTTCCCAAAGAACGAAACCATAAATCCTAATTTGGATATAAAGGGAGTTTTGTGTGTTCCTTTTCTTATTGATTCAATGATTGTAAAATAGGTTTTATTGATGACTAACAAATGGTCAATATTTTGTGCAATACTCCAAGTTTGTGGATTTGGTTTCCAATTTAATTGGTTCTCATTTAATCCACCAAACGATTCAATAAAGTCTTGAGTAGTCTTCTCTATTTCTTCACTCCAATTTTTCATATGGATTGTTTTTCTTTAAGCAAACTGTTATGCATTGTTTGAATTGTAGAACGAATTTTTCACAAAAACGGCCTCCTTTTTTTGAGTGCTAAGATTCCTTTGGAGTAGGGATTGATAAAAAGCGATTGTAGTTGGCTGTTCATGAAAAGTATGGATTTGGAGTCTTTACTTTAATGTTTTGGGTAAGCGTTTATTTCCATCAGAGTTTAAAAATAAAAAATCCAAAGCACTAAGGCTACTTTTTTGAGTATCCCAAAAGCGAATAAATAATAAAATGTTTTTTTAGAAGGGGTCTTCATCGGGGATTTTTGTTTTATACGATTAAAGAGAATATTTAAATAAAGACAGGAGGGGTGGTTTCATTTGGAATCTTTATTGTTCATCCCTTTAATTCCGGCATAGAGCATCCATACCACAAGGGCAATAGCGCCATAGACAAAAAGATTACGAATAAAATATCCCATCGATGTAATTTAAATACGTTCTTGAATTTCTATAAGTAGTCCAAAAACGAGGCAAATAACAGCACTTACAATAACAATTCCACCTACACCCATAATTTTTATTTTAAATATATTACTTTTTTGGAATTATCCCAATGCATTTTTCATTGTCCTTCTTAATTTTTTTTTACTTTTAGGATGTAATATCAAATTTTATAACACTACTCATGGCTAAAATTGGCAGAAGAAATTTTTTAAAGAAGACCTCTCTCTCTGCGGCTTCTTTGTATATGGCAAGTACGGTTGCCTGTGCGACAGATAAAGAAAACCAACCCTCGGGAGGATCCTATATGGGTGATTTTGCAGCCCCTAAATTAGAAGCCGTTCGCATTGCAATCATTGGTGTAGGCGCAAGAGGAAGTGGTCACGCCAGTCAGCTGGCGAGCATTGAAGGAACAGAAATTGTTGCCATTGCTGACGTTTATGAAGATTTGGTAGCACGTTCAATAGCCAAATGTATAGAAGTAGGCAACGGAAGACACCAAAACATTGCACCCTATTCTGGCGGTGATCACGAATGGAAAAAAATGTTGGCTGAGGTGAAACCCGATGCTGTTTTTATTGCGACTAACTGGGGCAATCACGCACCCATGGCCATAGAAACCATGAAACAAGGGGCACATGCTTTTGTAGAAGTACCCATAGCGGTTACCCTCCAAGAAATGTGGGATATCGTAGACACTTCTGAGCAAACCCAAAAGCACTGTATGATGATGGAAAACGTCAATTACGGTAGAGAAGAATTACTTTATTTGAATTTATGTCGCCAAGGAAAAATAGGAGAAATATTGCATGCAGAAGCCGCTTATATTCATGAATTGAGATTCCAAATGGAAGAACAAGAACGGGGAACAGGGTCTTGGAGAACACCCCATTATGCCAAAAGAAATGGGAATTTATATCCTACACATGGATTAGGTCCTGTGGCACAATATATGAATCTGGGAAGAGGAGAAGACCAATTCAATACCTTGGTTTCTTTTTCTACTCCAGCAAGAGGTCGTCAAGCTTATGCCGAGAAAAATTACCCTGCCGAGCACAAGTGGAATGCTTTAGACTATCAGGGCGGGGATTTAAATACATCGATTGTAAAAACGCATTTAGGACGAACCCTTATGATTCAATGGGATGAAACCAGTCCACGGCCTTATTCTCGACACAATTTAGTACAAGGAACCCTAGGAACTTTAGCCGGATATCCCACACGGGTTGCGCTTGAAGGAGGTGTTGAGGGGGCAACAGACAGTCATCATCAGTGGGCACAAGGCGAACAACTAGACGCACTGTATGAACAGTACGAACATCCATTGTACAAGCGTTTGGGAGCACTAGCAACAAAAATGGGAGGTCACGGAGGAATGGATTTTATGATGTTGTATCGTGCCGTTGAGTGTTTAAGAACGGGAACACCCCTGGATCAAAATGTATATGAAGGTTGCTTGTGGAGTGCTGTAGCTCCGCTCAGTGAAGCTTCTGTGGCACAAGGGGGAATGCCACAAAAATTTCCCGATTTTACGAGAGAACAATGGGCACAAACTAAGCCCCTAACTATTTTATCCTAATTTGTAACTATTTAATTTTTATTTATTGATTATTTCAGAAGCTCCAGCACGAATTTGTTTTTTTGGAGACCATCAAGATTATTTAAACCTTCCTGTAATTGCAGGAACAATTGACCGTAAAATAACAGTTAAAGCGATCCCAAATTCAAAAAGGAGTTATATCATACAATTGATTGATTTAAATAAAGTTATTACAATCAACCTCAATGAAAAGTTTAATACTGTTGAAGCTACGGATTACTATCGTTCTTCACTGGCGGTTTTACAAAAAGAAGGCGCTGTTTTTGAACAAGGCTATGATATTGAGATTGCTGGAGATATACCCTTAAATGCTGGGGTTTCCAGTTCTTCGGCATTGGTTGTTGCCTGGCTCCGATTTTTAGTTCAGGCACAAAAGAAACATGTAACTGTGAGTTCAATTCAAATTGGGAAATGGGCCTATGCCGCGGAGGTTCTTTTCTTTAACCAACCGGGAGGACTGATGGATCAATACACGATCGCACAAGGGGGCCTTATTTATATTGATACTCAATCTGGAAACACAACACGACTGACTCCGCAATTAGGACAGTTGGTGGTTGCCGAATCGGGAATTTCCAAGCAAACATTGAGTGTGTTACAAAATGCGCGCGAGTATGGTCAAAGTGCCATTCAAGCAGTAAAAAAGCACTATCCCAAGTTTAATATTCAACAAGCTCAAGTAGCCGATTATGAACGATATATGGATGCTGTTCCTGGGTTATATCAAAACCATTGGTATGCTGCAATTCACAATTATGATTTAACCTTAAAGGCCAAAAAAGCCTTGAGTGCTCCTTCTGTAGATAGGGTTCAACTAGGGAAATGGATGAATGAACACCAACAAATTCTAGAAGAACGAATTCAAAATACTCCAGAGGCCATGATGCTACAAATGGAAGCTGCACGTAAGGCTGGAGCTTTGGGGGCAAAAATCATAGGTTCGGGTGGGGGAGGCTGTATGGTTGCTATGGCTACAGAAGACACAAAGCAAAAGGTGATAGACGCTTTTCTCTCTCAGGGCGCTGTTGCAGCTTATGAAGTTCAACTAACAAGTTTATAATGAAACCCGTTACTAATTTATTGATTATGGCAGGAGGAGCTTCTTCAAGAATGAAGCGTTCTTTAGAAAACTCCAAGCTTTCCGATGCTACAAAAAGCATTGCAGGTTCTTCGCATAAGAGCTTAATCCCCTTAGGAAAAGGGAAAAAGCCATTGTTGTATTATTTAATTCAAAATGCGGTTGAAGCGGGCTATACCGATATTTACCTAGTTACAAGTCCCGAAAATGAAGCTTTTCAGCAATGGGTAGGAACAAAATCAAGTCACAACTCTTTTGCAGGTGCTCAGGTGCATTTTGCAATTCAATATACACCCCAAGGGAGAGATAAACCCTTAGGAACAGCCGATGCAGTGCAGCAAGCCATGGATCAATATCCAATATTGAAGACTCAATATTTGACTATCTGTAATGGCGATAATTTTTATTCAGTGAAAGCCTTGGCCCTATTGCATCAAGTACGGGATACCCCCCACGCAATGATAAGTTATGCACGTTCGGGATTGTTATTTGATGATGAACGCATTGCTAAATTTGCCGTTATGGATTTAAATGCTCAAAACCATCTGATTCGTATTATTGAAAAACCAGATCCTGAAACGATAGAACAATTTAGAGACTGCAGTGGAGAAATTAGAGTGAGTATGAACATCTTCAGTTTTGAGGGGAGTTTGTTGTATCCTTATCTGAAAAACTGCCCAATTCATCCCGTGAGAAAAGAAAAGGAGCTCCCCGAGGCCGTTCGAAAGTTGTCTTTAGTCGGTGAACATCCCATAAAATGTTTTCCTTTTCGGGCACATTTACCCGACTTAACTTCTGCGGAGGATATACTTTCTTTTTCGGATTTGGAATAAAAGTGATCTTACAAAAGACCTAAGGCCACCAGGCGTTCATGTAGAAAATCACCTGCCTCAATGTCTTCATACTTCTTGGGATGCGTCTCATCGATCATTTGAGGCAAACAATTTAACGGCATTTTTGGAACAGGGTGCATAAAAAACGGGAGTGAAAAGCGTACCTTTCCCCATTCTTCTTGAGGTGGATTTACCACACGGTGGATGGTTGAGGGTAAATGATTGTTAGTAAGTCGAGAAAGCATGTCTCCAATATTGATCATCAATTCATCTGGAGCAGCTACTGCATCAATCCATTTTTCATTGCGGTTTAATACTTGTAAACCGCCCCCCTGGGACCCCATTAAAAGAGTAATTAAATTTATATCCCCATGGGCTGCCGCCCGTTCTGCTTCTTCAGGGGCTTGGGTGATGGGTGGATAATGTATGGCCCTGAGAATGGAATTCCCTTCTTGAATATAGGGATTAAAATAAAATTCATCTAACCCTAGATATAAAGCGATGGCTTGGAGTAATACTTCAGCGGTTTTCTCTAATTTTTTAAAGACTTGATTCCCTACGGTATTAAAGTGATGTAGTTCTTTTACTTGTATGTTATCGGGGTAAATTCCTTTGAGATTCGGATGGGCGTTAAGGTCTTGACCAAAATGCCAAAATTCTTTGAGATCCCCTGTTGTTCTTCCTTCTGCATGTTCTTTTCCAAAACCAGTATAGCCTCTTTGACCGCCTCCTCCTTCAATTTCATAAGCTTCTTTTGTTGCCGTTGGCAAGGCAAAGAACTCTTTGATCTCTCGGTATAAATCTTTTTGAAGGGGTTCTTCTAAAAAATGACCTTTCAATGCTAGAAACCCAATCTCTTGAAATGAACTTCCAATGTGTTGAACGAAGGCGTTTTTTCGAGCGGGGTTGCCAGAAAGAAAGTCGGTAAGATCCGCTTGTGGAATGTGTTGCATCGCAAATAAATTAAAAAAAGCGGACCCATCGGTCCGCTTTGTATAGATAAGGAAAGTTACAGCGGTCCTACTTGCGTAGGTGCCTGCTGTTCACGATTCCTCAAATGATTTTCATAAAACATAAGACACCTCCTTTCTACATTAAATTAAACTTAGCTGTTGTCACAGCGTTAACTTCTCATTTCAAATATAACAAT
>JAURBX010000088.1 GCA_030828745.1 Flavobacteriaceae bacterium
AGCTCCATATACTCTACAATAATTTGACCTAAGTTCCAGCTAGGAATAAAAAAGGTAAAGGGTGAGGGTTCTAATACTTCTTTAAAGATTCGATTTTGAAGGACAGTGGAATTTCCGGTAATGATGGTAACCGAAAAAGACCCTTTTTCTTTCTCATTTCTTAAAAATTCGTGAACTGCTTCCATAGCTTCTTTATGACGAATTCCGTGGAGATCAAGGTTTTTGATAGTGCTTAATAAATTTAGTTTCTGTTGGACAAATAGCGTTCAATATGCATTTGATCTAAGGCTTCAGAATCACCGTATTGTTGGCGCAATTCTTTCAAACGAAGGTGCAGCTTCTTTTGAACTTTTTCATATTCTTTTTGCCCATATACATTATTCATTTCTGAAGGGTCAGTCTCAAGATCATAAAGTTCCCATTCATCTATATCGTAATAAAAGTGCATGAGTTTGTAACGCTCGGTTCGAACTCCATAATGTCTTTTTACCATATGGACCGAGGGGTACTCATAATAAGTATAATAAATTGCATCACGTCCTTTTGTCGTTTTCTGATTTACAATATTGCGAAAAGATTCTCCCTGTAAATCTTCGGGAATGGGTGAATTTGCATAATCTAAAAAGGTTGGGGCGAAATCTAAGTTTTGAATGAGCGCTTCTACTTTTGAACCTGCAGGAATTTCTTTAGGATAGCGCATCAAAAGGGGAGTACGCAGTGACTCTTCATACATGAAGCGTTTGTCAAACCAACCGTGTTCACCCAAATAAAACCCCTGGTCAGAAGTGTACACCACTATAGTGTTTTCAGTTAAACCTTCCTGATCGAGGTAATCCAGAAGGTCACCTACTCCATCATCTACAGATTGGATGGTGCGTAAATAGTCTTTTAAATACCGATTAAATTTCCATTTGGCAAGTTCTTCTCCTTTTAAATTTAAGGCTTTCATGGCATCATTTTTTGGAGTGTAAGCACCTAGCCATGCGGCTTTCTGTGCCGGAGAAAAGCGATCCAATTCGTGTTCAAAACCTGTGGTATTTCCGTAGGGATCTGTCAGCATTTTAAAATCATGCCCCCATCTTCCATGACCACCGTTCCCGTGAGCTCCAGCAATTTGTTCTTCCGAAGCAGCGATGAGCATTTCTTGTGTTTTTGCGGCAGTACCTCTGTTGGAATAATCGTCAAAAAAGTTGGCCGGGGGATCAAAAGTTTGATCATCAAATAACGTCAAGTATTTTTCCTCTGGTTTCCAATTCCTGTGAGGCGCTTTTTGGTGATACAGCAGTAAGAATGGTTTGTTAGGATCTCGTTTATTTTGAAGCCAATCCAGACTTAATTGAGTGGTAATCGTAGTGACATACCCATTGATTCTTTTTTTGATTCCATCAATTAGAAAATCGGGATTATAGTAGTGTCCCTGTCCAGGTAACACTGCTGAATAATCAAATCCCTGAGGGAGACCTCTTAGATGAATCTTTCCCACCATTGCAGTTTGATACCCCGCAGTTTGTAATTGTTTTGCAAAATTATCCTGATCCCAGTTAAAATCCTGAATATTATCTACTTTTCCATTCACAAAACTATGTTTTCCCGTCAGCATAACAGCTCTACTGGGTGCGCAAATAGAATTGGTGACAAATCCTTTGTCAAAACGCGCACCTTCATTTGCGATGCGATCAATATTGGGAGTATTATTAAGTCCATGACCGTAAGCACTTATCGCTTGATAGGCATGATCATCAGACATGATAAAAACTATATTTGGGGGAGGATCTTTTTTGTCACAGGAGGTAAAAAAAAGAATACTAATGGTAAGGATGAAGATCTTTTTTAACATTTTTTCATTTAAATAATTTAAATATAAAAAAAAAGAAATTGATAAACCCTAATTGTTATACCCAAAACGCTTTAGTTGTTGCATATTAGTACGCCAGTTTTTTGAAACCTTTACATAGAGTTCCAGATGAATTTTTTTTCCAAAAAAGGCTTCTAAAGATTTTCTAGCGCCAATACCAACCCGTTTTAAGGCACTGCCTTTATGACCTATGATAATCCCCTTTTGTGTTTCTCTTTCCACTAGGATGACAGAACGAATTTTAATCATTTTTGAATCCTCAAGAAAATCTTCGGTAACTACTTCAACGGAATAGGGTATTTCTTTTGAATAGAGTTCAAGAATTTGTTCCCTTATGGATTCGTTGACAAAAAAGCGCTCGGGTTTATCTGTTAACTGGTCCTTAGGGAAATAGGCAGGAGACTCTGGCAAATGACCAATTAGAATTTCTAATAATTCAGGGATAAAAAAGCCTGTAAGGGCAGAGATGGGATAGACGGTAGCTTTAGGAAATTCAGTTTGCCAATGCAATACAGCAGCTTCTAGTGCCTCTTGTGAGATCAGATCAATCTTATTAATTAAAATGAGCAGGGGAGCTTTTGATTTTTTGATCTTTTCAAAGAGCTTTTCGTCTTTGAGTACGGTTTCTTCGGGTGAAACTAAATACGTTAAAACATCTCCATCAATAAGCGCTTCTTTAACAAAATTCATCATTGAAGTTTGCATCTCGTAGGCGGGTTTAATAACTCCAGGTGTGTCTGAAAGTACCATCTGAAAATCATCTCCATTAATAATTCCTAAGATTCGATGACGGGTAGTTTGTGCTTTAGCCGTGATGATCGAGAGTTCTTTACCCACCAAAGCATTCATCAAGGTCGATTTTCCTACATTAGGATTCCCTACGATAGAAACAAATCCAGATTTATGCTTTTTCTCCTCCAAAGATTGATATTTTGAATTTTGTTTAAAAAAAAACCCTCCTTAAAAAGGAGGGATGTTGTAGCGAGGGCTGGACTCGAACCAGCGACCTTCGGGTTATGAGCCCGACGAGCTACCACTGCTCTACCTCGCGATATGAACGGCAAATTTACAAATTAAACCGTGAACCTGCAACATCTATTTGTATTCATTTCAAAACATCGAAATGGGATCCATATAAATAGTTTACTTTTGCAGTCAAATTCAAATCATGAGCAGTATTGTAGCCATTGTTGGACGTCCCAATGTAGGAAAGTCGACCTTTTTTAATCGGATGATTCAAAAGCGTGAAGCGATTGTTGATTCCATTAGTGGGGTTACCCGTGATCGACATTATGGGAAGTCCGATTGGAATGGTAGAAATTTTACTTTAATCGATACGGGAGGATATGTAGAGGGAAGTGACGATATTTTCCAAAAGGAAATAGACAAACAAGTCAATCTAGCCATTGAAGAAGCGGATGTTATTGTATTTATGGTAGATGTAACCGATGGTGTCACTGGGATGGATGAAGTTATTGCTGATCTCTTACGTCGTTCTCAGAAGCCTATTTTCCTTGGGATTAATAAAGTGGACAACGCCCAAAGATTGGAAGCAACTCTTGAATTTTATTCTCTGGGTTTTGAGCAATTTTATTCTATTTCCAGTATCAATGGAAGTGGAAGCGGAGAATTATTGGATGACATCGTGAAAAAGTTACCCAAAGAAGAAGAGAGAGAAGAGGATCCCTTGCCACGTTTTGCGGTGGTAGGGAGACCGAATGCAGGAAAATCATCATTCATCAATGCCTTAATTGGAGAAGATCGATATATCGTAACGGACATTGCTGGGACCACTCGTGACAGTATTGACACTCAATACAACCGCTTTGGATTTGATTTTAATTTAGTAGATACAGCGGGAATCAGACGAAAAGCTAAAGTCAAAGAAGACATTGAGTTTTATTCGGTGATGCGTTCTGTAAGAGCGATCGAATATTGTGATATTTGCTTACTTGTTGTAGACGGCACTCGAGGATTTGATGGACAGGTTCAAAATATTTTTTGGCTTGCTCATAGAAACAATAAGGGGATTGTTATTTTGGTTAACAAATGGGATTTAGTAGAGAAAGATACTAATGCTTCCAAAGCTTACGAAGCGAAAATTAGAGCAGAGATTGCTCCTTTTACAGATGTCCCTATTATTTTTATTTCTTCACTTTCTAAACAGCGAATTTTTAAAGCCGTAGAAACAGCGGTTGAGGTATACCAAAGTCGTTCCAGAAGAATCCCTACAAAAGCCTTTAACAATACCATGCTTCCCATTATTGAAAAAACACCCCCGCCGGCTTACAAAGGGAAATATGTAAAAATCAAGTTTTGTACCCAGCTTCCCACTCCTCATCCACAGTTTGCATTTTTCTGTAATTTACCACAATACGTAAAAGATCCCTATCGACGTTTTTTAGAAAATAAATTACGTGAAGAATATGACTTTACTGGAATTCCAATTCAAATATTCTTTAGAAAAAAATAAGTCTTAAAGCTTGTCGTTAAGTTGCTTTAAGGAGGCTTTGATGTTTTCAAGATTTGCTAAAATTTCAATTTTTGGGTTATCTTTGACTTTCAGACGGAGTTGTTTTTTAGCCCCTTGAAGGGTTAATCCTTTTTCTTTGACTAGATGATAAATGAATTGAATTGTTAAAACATTTTCTGGAGTATACTTTCGGGTGCCGCTTTCCTTTTTTTTGGGTTGAATTTCAACAAATTCTTTCTCCCAAAATCGGAGTAGTGAGGGTTTAACATCAAATGCCTTTGCAACCTCACCGATGGAATAATAACGTTTTTCAGGAAGGTTTACATGCATCTTAATCCATGGATTGGTTTTCTTGTTTGGCTTGATTCACCAATGCATCAAATTCTTTTTGAGAAAGATTTCCGTAGTAAAAGTTCAATGGATTGATTTTCTTGTTGTTCTTAAAGATTTCATAGTGTAGGTGGGGGCCAACGGAACGCCCTGTATTTCCTACATAACCAATAATATCTCCTCGTTTTACCTTTTGTCCCCTTCTGACGTTGTATTTACTCAGATGTGCATATAAACTCACGTATCCAAAACCATGATCAATTCGAATATGCTTTCCATAGCCTGAGGAACGATTGTCAGCTCTTTTAATAACTCCATTTCCTGTTGCATAGATGGGAATGCCTTTTTTTGCGGTGAAGTCCATTCCATAATGAAAACGTCGCTTTTTCGTAAAGGGATCTGTTCGATACCCAAAACCTGAAGCCATACGCGTCAAATCTTTGTTTTTGATGGGTTGAATAGAAGGAATTGCTTCCAGTAAATCTTCTTTGTTGGAGGCAAGTCGCTCGATTTCGTCTAAGGATCGGGATTGAACAACGGTTTGTTTAGACAAGATGTCTAGGCGCTTTGCGGTATTAATAATTAATTCAGAGTTGTCATAGCCTTCCAGATTTTTGTAACGATTCACCCCACCAAATCCAGCTCGTCGCTGGGCTTCAGGAATTGGGCTCGCTTCAAAGTAAACCCGATAAAGATTATTATCACGTTCTTCTATATTATCGACAACCGTTTCTATTTGTGTTAACTTTTTATTTAATATGTCGAATTGTAATTCATAGTTTTGTATCAATCTTTTTTGAGCGATTTCAGCAGGAGTATTGATCCAATCTGAATTGAGTAGAATCAACAGTGAAAAAAGACCCAGTAAAAAAGAGGAGAGTATGAATAACACGAAATTGGAAACACGATTTTTGTTAGTTACATGGATTGGACGGTAAGAAAGCGTCTCGTGATCGTAATAGTATTTAACTTTACTCATAAAGTGTTGTAAATTTTCGTTTCTTTTGCACTAACAAATACAAAAAAGTTAGTCAAAGATACAAAAATTCGATCGAATACTATTTTTTGAACACCGTTGCATTTGAAGATGTAACAACTATTTTAATATAAAGTTTGACATGAAGTCCTTAGAAGTAAGACAACAGTTTTTAGATTTTTTCGCCTCCAAAATGCACAAGGTAGTTCCTTCTGCACCCATGGTCATAAAAAATGATCCCACCCTTATGTTTACTAATGCAGGGATGAATCCTTTCAAGGAATACTTTTTGGGAAATGCCGTTCCGAGCTCAAAGCGAGTTACGGACACCCAAAAGTGTTTGCGCGTTTCGGGTAAGCATAATGATCTTGAGGAAGTTGGAATTGACACCTACCACCATACTTTTTTTGAAATGCTTGGGAACTGGAGTTTCGGAGATTATTTCAAAAAAGAAGCCATTGAGTGGGCATGGGAATTGCTTACAGAGGTCTATAAAATTGACCCTGAAAAGCTGTACGTTACTATTTTTGAAGGGGCTCCTGAAGAAGCAATTGAAAAGGATTATGAGGCCTACGAGTTTTGGAAAGCCATACTACCAGAGGATCGAATATTATTAGGTAATAAGAAAGATAATTTTTGGGAAATGGGAGATCAAGGACCTTGTGGACCTTGTTCCGAAATTCATGTTGACATTCGTTCTGAGGAAGAAAAAGCAACAATATCTGGAGCTGAATTGGTAAACCAGGATCACCCACAAGTGGTTGAAGTTTGGAATTTAGTTTTCATAGAATTTAATAGAAAAGCGGATGGGAGTTTGGAGAAGCTTCCTCAAAAACATATTGATACGGGTATGGGATTTGAGCGCTTGTGTATGGTGCTGCAAAACACAACTTCCAATTATGATACAGATGTATTCACTCCTATAATTAGAGAAATTGAAACCCTAACCAATTCAAGCTACGGGATGTCAGAAAATACTGACAGAGCGATACGAGTGATTGCAGATCATGTTCGAACCGTTTGTTTTGCTATTGCTGATGGGCAGTTGCCGAGTAATAATGGTGCAGGCTATGTGATTCGAAGAATCTTACGTCGCGCCATACGTTATGGATTTACTTTTTTGAATCAAAAAGAACCTTTTATTCACCGCTTGGTCAAAACACTTTCTCAACAAATGGGAACCGCATTTCCAGAATTGATTAGAGAGCAACAATTAGCTTTCAATGTGATAAGGGAAGAAGAAAATTCGTTCTTAAAAACCTTAGATCAAGGATTGGTTTTATTGGAATCCATCATGACGAATTCCAAAACGAAAAATATTGAAGGCAGTAAAGCTTTTGAACTCTATGATACGTTTGGATTTCCTTTTGATTTGACGGCATTGATCGCCAGTGAAAAAGGCTTTAGTGTGGATGAATCGGGTTTCCAAAAAGCAATGGAAATTCAAAAGACACGTTCCAGAGCAGCAGCGGCTTCGAAGGCGGGTGATTGGATCATCCTTCAAGAAGATAATGTTGAAGAGTTTGTGGGCTATGATCATTTGAATGCTAAAGTAAAATTAACGCGTTATCGAAAAATGACGACGGCTAAAGAAGGAGATTTCTATCAGTTAGTATTTAATCTAACCCCCTTTTACCCAGAAGGTGGAGGGCAAGTGGGCGATAAAGGATATTTAGAAGCTAGCAATGGAGATATTTTTTATGTTTTAGACACAAAAAAAGAAAATAGTCTGATCGTACATCAAACCAAAAATATTCCCAATAAACTAGAGGCAACGTTCACTGCAGTAGTAGATCCCAAACAAAGGCAACGCTCTTCTAGCAATCATACAGCAACCCATTTAATGCACCAAGCACTTCGTTCTGTATTAGGGACTCATGTGGAACAAAAAGGATCTATGGTGCATTCAGGAATGTTCCGTTTTGATTTTTCTCATTTTGCTAAAGTAACTTCTGAAGAACTTAAAGCCGTTGAACAATTTGTCAATGCACGAATTCAAGAGGGCATTCCTTTGGAAGAAGGAAGAAATA
>JAURBX010000035.1 GCA_030828745.1 Flavobacteriaceae bacterium
ATTTTATCCTATTTTAGGTAGTAGAGTATGGTGCCGCTTTGGATGCCCTATGGCCGCTATCCTTGGGCTACAACAACGCTTACTTTCTCGCTTTAGAATCACAACCAATGGAGGGCAATGCATCTCTTGTGGTAATTGTTCAACCTATTGCGAAATGGGAATTGATGTAAGAGCCTACGCTCAGCGAGGAGAAAATATTGTTCGCTCCTCCTGCGTTGGTTGTGGGGTCTGTTCTGCAGTTTGCCCTCGAGGGGTGCTAAAATTAGAAAATGACAGTTTGGAAAATCGAATTAATTCAGAAAACTACCCCTTGGGGAATACCCTCTAAAAAAGCCTAGTTGAAGTTAATATTCATTTCTCTTAACGTTGGATTAGATATCTTTGAATAATGAGTAAAATCACCGTCATTATCCCTGCGTTCAATGAAGCGTTATCGATTGGTTATGTTATTGAAGCCATACCCAATCATGTTCATGAAATAATTGTAGTTGACAATAATTCAACGGACATAACCCAAGATATTGCAAAGAAAAAAGGGGCTACCGTTCTTTTTGAGCCAAAAAAAGGATATGGTCATGCTTGTCTTAAAGGCATCTCCTATTTGGAGAATGATCCACCCGACATTATTGTTTTTCTGGATGGAGATTATTCCGATTTTCCTGAAGATCTGGATGTCCTTGTTGCCCCCCTAATCAAAAAAGAGGTACGTTTTGTGTTGGGTAGTCGTACCAAAAACTTAAGAGAAAAAGGCTCCCTTACCCCCCAACAAATCTTTGGGAATGCCTTGGCTTGTTTCCTGATGCGCATTTTATACAAAGGCACCTTTACAGACCTAGGTCCCTTTAGAGCCTTGGGATGGAATGATCTTTTATCCATTGAAATGCAAGACAAGACCTATGGCTGGACAGTTGAAATGCAGTTAAAAATATTGCGCAGAAAAATCCCCTATCTTGAAATTCCAGTTCGTTATCGCAAAAGAATTGGAACCTCAAAAGTTTCAGGGACCGTAAAAGGAACCGTGATGGCAGGCTACAAAATTTTAACTTGGATTGGCAAATTTTACTTTTCTAAATGGAGATAAAACTCGAAATCATCGCACGTTATTTTTCCTTTGCCGTTGTAAGTATTTACCTTTTGTGCCTTTTGCTTATTTTCATTTACAGCTTAACGCAACTTAATATGTTGCGTTATTACCTACATTATGAAAATAAGAAAATAAACACCCCTGATCCCCTTCCCTCTTTACCCAAAACACTTCCCAAAATCACAATTCAACTACCCTTGTATAATGAACTCTATGTTGTCGAGCGCTTACTGGAGTGTATCTCAAAAATAGAATATCCCAAAAATAAATTGCAAATTCAAGTGTTGGACGATTCCACAGATGAATCGCTAGAACTAAGCAAACGTTTAGTTTTAAAACACCAAAAAAACAAGATCCCCGTTGAACTCATTACCCGCAAAGACAGAAAAGGGTTTAAAGCCGGTGCTCTAAAGCATGGATTAGAAACCGCTACCGGTGATTTTATCGCCATTTTTGATGCAGATTTTTTACCACAATCCGATTGGCTATTAAAAACCATTCCACACTTTAAAAATCCCAACACAGGGGTAGTTCAAACCCGATGGGGACATTTAAATAGAGATTTTTCGGTCTTAACTGAAATTCAAGCTTTTGCTTTAGATGCTCATTTTTTGTTAGAGCAAGTAGGCCGTAATCAACAAAATCACTTTATCAACTTTAATGGTACTGCTGGGATTTGGAGAAAAGAATGCATCTTGGATGCCGGAAACTGGGAAGGAGACACCCTCACTGAAGACCTTGACTTAAGTTATAGAGCACAATTAAAAAAATGGAAGTTTCAGTATCTGGATGATGTGGTCACCCCCGCAGAACTTCCCGTTACTTTGAGTGCCATACGTTCTCAACAGTTTCGATGGAATAAGGGTGGAGCAGAAAATTTTAGAAAGATGATCGGAAGAGTTATCCGTTCGAATAATATTTCATTTTCCGTAAAATTCAATGCGCTATTCCATTTATTAAATAGCAGTATGTTTCTAAATGTATTAGTGGTTGCCGTATTGAGTGTACCCTTATTATATATCAAAGCACATTATCCGGACTTAAGGTTTCTTTTTAATTTAAGTGGGTTGTTTATTGCAAGTACACTTATTTTTTTTATTTGCTATTGGTTTATCCATAAACGTATTTTTGGCGGAGGATTGAGCTCTTTCTTAGAATATATCAAACGTTTTTTACTTTTCTATAGTCTTGTGATGGGGTTTGCTGTTCATAATTCAATTGCAGTTCTTGAAGGGCATATGGGCAAGAAAAGTGCGTTTGTTCGGACCCCTAAATTCAACATCAACGCTGACTCCAGTCCTATTTCAACTAATAAATACTCCCTCAAAAACAGTTCAATTTTTACCCTAATAGAATTCTTTTTTGGCTTGTATTTTCTCTTTGGTATGCTCAGTGCATTTCGTGTTTCAGCAGAAGGTGATTTCGGTTTATTTCCCTTTCATTTATTACTCTTTATTGGATTTAGCAGTATTTTTTATCATGGCTTAAAACGGAATTTATAGAACTATGGAAAAGAAAAATATCCTTTTACAATGGTTTCTTCCTATTCTCATGCTCTTGGGATTTTATATGGTAGCGATTCATTTGAAAAGAACGGAAACACTTCCTCTTTTACTCACTTATTCTGGTCTATTTTTAGCTCTTTGGTTTTGGCTAAAAAAGTATAGCAATTTAACTCTTATTTTTGTTTTTGGCCTCCTAGCCAGAGGACTATTCTTAGGCTACACACCCGAACTTTCGCAGGATTTTTATCGCTTCATTTGGGATGGAAACATTCAGCTTTTAGGAATTAATCCTTATTTATACACCCCTAATCATTTGATTGAAATTCTTGGCTTTCCAAATATGGACCTCCTTTTTAAGGAAATGGGCTCGCTGAGTACCGAAAACTTTTCCAACTATCCGCCACTCAGTCAGTATCTCTATCAAATCATGGGGTCTCTTAATCAGAATGACTTATTACCCGCTGTTTTAACACTCCGTATTATTTTCTTCATAGGAGAAATTTTTCTATTTTTTTTAGGAATCGCATTATTAAAAAAAGTCAATATCAATCCAGTACATTTGGGGTGGTATTTCCTTAACCCGCTTGTTATCATTGAAGGAATTGGAAATCTTCACGGAGAAGCCTTCATGCTGTGCTTTACTTTGGCTGCATTTTTATATTTGTCAAGAAAAAAAATTCTTCTTGGGGGGCTATTTATGTCATTAGCTATAGCCATCAAACTGCTGCCTCTATTGATTTTTCCCCTCTTTTTTCGTTATCTAGGGTTCAAAAAATTTCTAGTTTTTTGTCTTTCAATAGTAACGTTCTCTGCACTTCTGTGGGGTCCGTTTATTGAAGCAGACATGGTAACGAATTACCAAAACACCATTGGTCTTTGGTTTAACCGATTTGAGTTTAATGGAAGTATTTATAATATTGTACGTAGCATCGGCTATGAAATTGAAGGATATAATATCATACGAAAACTGGGGAAAATCACTCCTTATATTACGATAGCTTTGGTACTGGTCTTCACTTTATTACGCTCCAATAGAGAGCTTAAAGCAATATTCACCAGCATGCTATTTCTATTAAGTTGCTACTTTTTTATGGCAACCACCGTCCACCCATGGTATATCATCAATTTGATTTTCTTAGCCATTCTAACAGGATATGCTTATCCGTTAGTTTGGAGTCTTACCGTATTTTGGAGTTATAGTGCCTACGGTCCTGAGGGTTTTCAAGAGCAATTAGGCTGGCAAGTTCCTGCTTATCTTTTAATGTATGGGTGTTTTCTTTGGGAGTTGATTACTGGACCCTTAGGAAAGCATCTTCAAAAAACCGATTTCTTTAGTATTGAGTCTTCTCCAGTTTCCACGCGGTAATTCTTTTTTAGTCAAGCCCGCATAGGTGACACGATCTAAAAGGACAACTTTACATCCTACGGCAGCAAATAATTTTACAATAATTGCTGGACTTAAAGAATGCACCTCTATTCCCACCTCTTTTTTGGACTTTCCATCCATGTGACTTATTTCGTTGATTTTTTGTTTTTTCTCAAAAACCACTTGCCCCTCTTTGAGCTGCTTCATCATTTCAGAAGTAACATTTTTATCCAAAAGGACTTGATAAATCATGGGGATAGACTTGGAATTATTCAGTTTTTTCCGAAGCACTTCATCATTGGTAAAGAAGAGTAATCCTGTCATAGGACGCCCCATATCCCCTACTGGAGGTACCTTTGTTTTAACTGCAGATCGAATAAGATCTTGTACAGATTTTACGATTTTTCCTCCCTGAGAGGTTGCAACAAAACCCTTTGGTTTATTTAAAAGTAAATAGACAGGAGGTGTTTGTTGTACCCGAGCTCCATCAAACTTTACCTCATCGGTCGGTTTTACTTGATAGCCCATTTCCGTTATAATTTTACCGTTTACATGAACCAAACCCATCTCAATATGTGTGTCTGCTTCTCTTCTTGAACACAATCCAGCATTGGATAAAAACTTATTCAAACGGATGGTTTCATTCTGTTTTCCAGAAGGATTGTTACTTTGTGATTTCGAAGAAGGATACTGAGGTTTCATACGATTTATATTACGCGCTATTCGATTAAAGATTTTGATAAATTAGAGCAATGCTTAAAACACCTACTAAAATCCAGATCTTGATTAAATTGTGGAGCCAAAGGTACATCTTTTGATCCTTTGCACGCAACAACAATAATAAAACTAAGATCAAATAGGGAATACTAAATACAAAGTAGTAATACATTAATCCTAAAGGATGTTGGATAAGAAAATAAGTAGGGATTAAACTAAACAACAAACTAAAGGAAATGATCCATTTAGTAACAGTATCATTGTAAACAACGGGTAAGGTCTGGTAACGTTGCACCCAATCTCCTCTAAAATTTTCTAAATCTTTAATAAGATCTCTACCCAAAATCAGAAAAAATAAAAATCCTGCATGATAGAAAACTAAAATATCAAAGTTTTTGAGATATAACGTAATTGCCCAAAAAGGTAAAATCATTAACAATGCGGAAAAAAAATTACTCAACCAAAAGAGACGTTTTACGCGATAGCTATAGAACCAAATGGCAAGCATGTAAAAGACAAAAAACAGAACTGCACGAAATGAAATCACACTAGCAAAAACAAAAGCAATCATGTTCAACATAAGATATAAAACCATTTGATGCTGTTGAGAAACGAGATGCTCTAAAACATATTTTTTAGGTCGATTGATCTGGTCTTTGGCAGCGTCATAAAAATTATTGATAATATATCCCGCAGAAGTAGTCAAGGCAGAAGCAATAATGATACTGAAAAAATCATAATCCAAAATCAAGCTCCACCAAGATCTTTGAGGCGCTAAAATATAACGCGCGGTTAGGTATTGGGCCAGAACTAAAACAATGATATTATATCCTCTAACAAGACTGAACAGGCTCAGGAGTTTTAAAAAGGAACGTTGTCGTTGAGGGGTGAGCATCGTGATGCTATTTAAAAGTGGTAAACCACCTCCAAAGGATAGCCTTTCAATGCCTTTTTTGCTTTTTCAAAATCACGAGTAAAACCTAAAATAAAACCACCACCTCCTGATCCACAAAGCTTTAAGTAATATTCATTGGTTTCAATTCCATTTCTCCAAACGGCATGAAACGCATCGGGTATCATGGGTTCGAAATTCTTTAAAACAAGGGATGACAATGATTTAATATTGCTAAAAAGAGAACCCATATTTCCTTTCAAAAAATCTTCAACACAGGCATCGGAATGCTTAATAAATTGCTCTCGCATCATCGTACTAAAGGCTTCTTGTTTCATGTTTTCCATAAAAATAGAAACCATAGGAGCCGTTTCTCCGGTCATTCCACTATCCAATAAAAAAACAGCACCTTTACCCATGCTATGCTGAGAGGGAATTCCCGTAGTTTCAATATGCTCTTTTGAGTTGATCAAGATGGGTAGACTCAAATAACTATTCAATGGATCTAAGCCTGAAGATTTTCCATGAAAAAAGGATTCCATTTGAGCAAAAATTATTTTGAGCTGCTGAAGTTTTTCCTTAGTTAGATTTTCTAAAACGGTTATTTTATGCTGTGCATATTGATCATAAATCGCAGCAACCAATGCACCACTACTCCCCACTCCATAGCCTTGTGGGATACTACTGTCGAAATACATTTTACGATCTAAATCCGCTTCTAATTGATTCCAGTCAAACACTACTAAACTTGCATCCAGTGTTTTTAAGTAGTCCGCAAACGCTAAAAGTTTTTGGTGTGAACCCTCGTTAGGTTGAGTCTCAGCATTTGGAATCTTCAAAGCCCCACGATAGAAATTGTAAGGGATGGAAAGGCCTCTAGAATCTTTAATGATTCCATATTCACCGAACAATAAAATTTTAGCGAAAAATAAAGGTCCTTTCATACGCTCAAATTTACACTTTTTTAGCTCCCTTACCAACTGCATCAAAAAGGTATTGACCCTTTTGACAAAATCCAGATAATTCCCCTTCAATGAAGGAGTGGATTTCCGTTCTAAAACTGTTGGGATACAGTAAATGTACGTTTGCTCCTGCATCTAAAGTAAAACATAATGGAAGTAAAGTTTCTTTTCTAAACTCCCATACTTTTTGTATAATCGCTAAGGTGTTGGGTTGCATTAAAATAAAATAGGGACTAGAGGTCAACATCATTGCATGTAATGATAAAGCTTCTAATTCAACTAAATGTATAAAATCGTCTAATGCCCCTGATTCCATAATGGGAACCAGTTCCGAAAGATGGTTTGTCGCTTGTGAAAATCGATTTTCAGCAAAAGGATGCCCATGCATTAAATTATGTCCCTGGGTGCTTGAAACGGGCTTACTCCCCTTGTCAACCAGCAATATAGTATCTTGATATTCCTCAAAAACTGAATGCAACGAAGAGCCAAAAGGGACAGCAAATAAATCTGAACTTGTTTTTTTCGTCTCATTTTTACCCCATAAAGTAACAGGTCCTTGGATACTCCGTGCAGCACTTCCCGAACCCAATCGAGCTAAAAAAGAAGCCTTTTGAAAAAAATACGCTTGTTCCATTTCAGGGAAATGCTGTTGTTCTAAGTCCACCAAACATAACGAAAGAGCTGCCATAGAGGAGGCTGAAGATGCAATTCCGCTGCTATGAGGAAAAGAGTTTTCACTATAGATTTCTAAATGATACTTAAAAACCCAAGGAATATAAGCACTAATTCGATCGAAAAAAGTTTTTAGCTTAGGCTTGAAATCTGGTTTTTGGACGCCATGAAAATAAAACTCAAAATCAATTTCGTTTTTATCATGTGGCGTAAAAATCACCTTTGTTTTTGTTTTACTACTCGAAAGGGTAAAACTCAAAGAGGGGTTTTTGGGTATTTGAGGTTCCTTTTTTCCCCAATATTTTATCAGCGCAATATTACTTGGGGCTTCCCAAGAAGAGGTATAGTGAATCGGTGATGCTGTTGAAGCAATAAAAGTGGATGTATCCATACAGCTACAAAGATACAGTCTTAATTACAATCAATGTAATCCAGAGTGATCAGAATTAATTTTTTTGGTTTAGCTTTACCCTAGTATGAAAAGAAAACGGTCACAACTTATTATTGCTACTACTCTTGGAATTATTCTTTGTTTGGCGATAGGCTTTTTGTCTAGTAGAATAACAAGTGAAGCCATTCCAATTTGGTATAATGGACTAAACAAACCTTTCTTTTCCCCTCCCAACTGGCTTTTTGCTCCCGTTTGGTCTGTATTGTATCTTTTAATGGGAATAGCCATAGGACGCGTTTGGTATTATGGAAGAAGACATCGATGGGGAAAAACAGCTTTATACCATTTTGGCGCACAACTCATTTTTAATGGGCTTTGGTCTATGGTTTTCTTTGGGCTTAGAAATCCTTTACTAGGTCTGGTAGTCATCATTATTCTTTGGATACTAATTGAACGAAGTATTTATTGGTTTCGAGTAGTCGATAAAAAATCAGCCTATATGTTATATCCCTATCTCGCTTGGGTTAGCTTTGCAACCGCTTTAAACGTCTCTATTTTGTATTTGAATTAAAGTGCTAAAGCTTGATTCTAAACGATTTAAATTATTTTTTTATATTTAAGAAACCTTAAATCTTTTACCTATGTTATCTAAATCTACTTTAGTCAGCACTTTATTGGGTGCAATCGTATTGAACTTGCTGGGATACGCTTTTTATGATTATCTTGCAGGTAGTTATTTTGAAGCCCATCACAATATTTCTATGAATGGAAATATGGATCCTTTATTCATTACCCTCGGGTCAATTATTTTCGCATTTGGAATGGCAAATCTTTACAGACATCATACCAAAAATTATGGATTATCTACAGGCCTTAGGTTTGGTCTCTGGATTGGTCTTCTCATGGGATTCGGAATGGGCTTAATTATGTATGGCACTGCCCAATGGATGGATTTACAATCACAAATTGTTGATGCCCTTTGGTGTTTTGTCTATTATGGAATCACAGGAGGTATCATGGGTTGGACTTTCAAAAGTATTGAGCCTAAAGAAGGAGATTAAACTTACTTTTGATAGAAAAATCCTACATTAAAGGGACACTTATTTTTTTGGAACCCGCTCTGGAAAATCAGTAATGATACCGTCTACATTAAGGATCATCATTTCTGCTATATTTTGGGGATCGTTAACTGTCCATGTATAAATTTTAAACCCTTCTTTTTTTATTTTGGAAGCATTTGAAGCGGTCAATGAAGTGAAATCAGGGTTGATTGCACTGGCATTCAATTGTTTTGCAATTGGAATGGCATCTACAGGGTCGTCTTCTGTTAAAACGGCAATGGAAACTTGAGTATTTACAGAATAAAAAATCTTAAGCTCTTCCCAATTAAAGCTGGAGATTATAATCTTGCTTGAGTCCCATTCACTTCTTTCAAAGTAGTTTTGGATCACTTCATTTGTAAGCAATGCTGTTTGTGTTCCTTTTAATTCTATGTTTAAAAATACCCGACCCTTAATGAGATCTAAAACTTCTTCCAAGGTAGGAATGGTAAACCCATTTAAAACTTCAATTTTTTGAATAGAGTCCAAAGTCAATTGTTCAATATAGCCCGTTGCATTCGTTAATTTTTCGAGAGTTTTGTCATGAAAAACTACCAGTTCACCACTGGCACACCTAAAAACATCAATCTCAACACCATCTACCCCCAATTCAATTGCTTTGGCAATAGAAGGAAGCGTGTTTTCTGCCAAATGTCCTTTGGCTCCTCTATGTCCAATGACAAGTGGGGTTTGATTGGGAGTACAGGAAGTCATAAAAATACTAATGAACGTAATTAAAAAGAAGCCTTGTTTGTACATTTTCTTTTCAAGATAGCCAATTTGTTTAAAATCTATCTCTTTTTAGTCTAGTTACTGAATCAAAATCCAAAACTCCCAAGGCTTTAAATCATATTGATAGCTTGACGATAGTCTTTTGGGTTTATAACCCTGATAGCTATGATACATTCCATCTAAAGGCATCGTAAATTGTGCATAGTCTTTACTCAAATTGGCTATTACAACCAATGTGTCTCCATCCTTACCTCTTTCAAAAGCATAAATCTGGTTAACCTTTGTAGTTTGAAGTTTTCTATAAGACCCTCCCTTTCCTCCCGAGGCTAATGCTTTATGATTATTCTTGAGTGCCCCAAGTTGTTGCAGTAATTCCATTGTTTTTCCTTTAACTTTTGGGAAACTATCTTTTTCAAAAAAATGCAATCTTTTATTCAAATCATATTCTTGTCCTGAATAAATCAGGGGTATACCGGGAGTTGTATAATTCAAGGCTGTAAAAATATCGTCTGCATCGCCATAACTTTCTTTAACGGTTCCGCTCCACGAGTTTTCGTCATGATTTGAAATAAAATTTACCAGCTTATTTTCGGTCCCATAACTTTTTAACATTCTATCTATATGTCTAGAATAATCATAAGCGGTTCGCTTTCCTTGAGCAATCTCTTTTGAAAGTTGATGTCCTGGCCAATCATAAGTAGCATCAAATTTACTCACAAGTCCCAATCCTCCTGGATGGTAAATGTCTGTTTCGGCTAATAAAAAAAGAGGTTTAATTTCTTTTAAAGCAGCAATAGTATTGTCGTAAAACTCTTGAGGCACTGCATAGGCTTGATCTATTCTATAGCCATCAATATTAGCTTCTTTTACCCAATAAATCATAGCTTGTCGCATGGCTTCGCGCATTTCCATGTTATTATAATTCAAATCGGCTACATCAGTCCACCCAAATGATTTACCGGTTCGAAAATCGATAGGATCAATGATCTCTCCTCTTCTATTCTTTAAATAAAAATCGCTATTCTCTTCAATCCAATGATGATCCCAGCCTGTATGTCCAGGTACCCAATCCAATATAACATACATTCCCAGACCATGGGCCTTTTTGACTAAAGCCTGGAAATCCTCTAAAGTTCCAAACTCTGGATTCACTTTAGTGTAATCTGAAACGGCATAATAACTTCCCAAGGGTCCCTTACTCTTTTTAGTAGAAATTGGGTTAATCGGCATTAACCATATAATTTTTACCCCCATTTTTTTCAATACAGGCAGCTCCTTAGCAAAAGCATTAAAGGTTCCTTCATTAGAATACTGTCTGATATTGGCTTCATATAAAACCGAATGAGCCATTATATTTTCTGTAATTGGAGCTAAAGTATCTTCTACTTCGACTTGAGCGATGGGCTGCCGCGCTTCTTCTTTGTTTGATTGGCATCCAATCAAAAATATTCCGATAACCAACAATAAGATTCTTTTCATTTTTTTTACTTAATTAAGGTTGATATAACATTCTAAGCTTCAGTACCGACTCCTTTGAAAGGCATTAATAAAACTAAAAAAAATACAGTTCGGGTCAAAAATAAATTTTGCTAAACTCTTTATTCCGAGGGAGCTAAACGTATTTTCAATCCATCTATTGCGTCGGTCATTTGTATTTGGCACCCCAATCTACTGTTCTCTTCAACATAAAAAGCTTCTGAAAGCATTGCTTCTTCATCATCAGAACGTTCGGGTAACGGATGATCACTTTCAACATAACACTGACAGGAAGCACACATGGCCATCCCACCACAAGTCCCTTCCACGGGAAGCTCGTAGGCTTTACAAATTTCCATCAAATTCATTTGCATGTCGGTGGGTGCGATCAAAGTGTGTAACTCTCCTTCACGATCAGTTAGGTAAATGGTAATGTCTTGAGGCATTTTACTCTATTGTTTTAATTGTTGATTTTGCTGCTTGTTTTAGAGAACCATCAAATCCACTAACACCACTTACAGTTGTATACTTTAAAACATTTCGCTTTTCAGGATGGATTTTTTTGAAGGCACTTTGACACATCAAAGTCGCTTCGTGAAATCCACATAAAATTAATTTTAATTTCCCAGGATAGGTATTCACATCACCAATCGCGTAAATTCCTGGAATATTGGTTTGATAGTCTAGCGTATTGTCCACTTTAATTGCATTCTTCTCAATTTCAAGCCCCCAATTGGCAATAGGCCCCAGTTTTGGAGTCAGACCAAAAAGAGGAATAAAATGATCACAGTCAATTTTTAATATTTCCCCTTCTTTATTGACACTAATTGAAGTTAATTTCGACTCTCCCTCTAATGTGGTTACTTCCGCTGGAGTAATCAGCTGAATTCTGCCTTCATTTTTTAAATGTTGCACTTTTTCTACTGAATCCAAAGCACCTCTAAATTCATTTCTTCGATGAATCAAGGTAACAGAAGCTGCAACATTTTCTAAGAAAATAGTCCAATCTAAGGCTGAATCTCCTCCCCCTGCAATCACAACTTTCTTGTCCCTGTACATTTCAGGTTCTTTGATAATATAGCTAACCCCCTTGTCTTCAAAGAAATCCAAACGTTTTAAAGGAGGTTTTCGGGGCTCAAAAGTCCCCAGTCCACCTGCAATAGCTACTACAGGCGCTTGATGTTGTGTTCCTTTATCTGTGGTAACAATAAACTCATTTTCAGCTGTTTTTTCGATGGATACAGCACTCTCACCGAGAGTATAACCCGGTTGAAAAGGAGCGATTTGTTGCTCTAGATTTTTCACCAAATCCCCTGCAAGTATTTCGGGATGAGAAGGAATATCATAAATGGGCTTTTTAGGGTAAATCTCGGCACATTGCCCTCCGGGCATGGGAAGGGAATCGATCAAATGACATTTAAGTTGTAGTAATCCTGCTTCAAAGACCGTAAATAAGCCCGTAGGACCTGCTCCGATAATAAGAATATCTGTTTTAATCATTGTGGCTCGGATCTATACTCGTAACCGTTTCAATTTGAGGTAGGTATCTTTTAATCGTCAATTCAACACCAGACTTTAAAGTCATCTGATTCACGCTACAACCCACACAGGCTCCGTGTAATTGAACCTTAACATGCTTACCCTCCTCTACAGAGACAAGAGATATATCTCCTCCATCGGACTTTAAGAAAGGACGAATCTCTTCTAAGGCTTCTAAAATTTTAACATTGATTTCCTCTGCATTCATATTTTATTGTTTTACAGCTTCACAGCCCACTAAATTAGTGATTTCTACTGCTTTTGTTGGGGGTAAATTTTTATTTCTAATTAGAACTTGAGAAACAAGCTTTTTTGCAATTTCTTGAAAAGCTATTGCTATGGGAGTTGTCTCCTGGAGACCTGCAGGTCGGCCTGCGTCGGCCGCTTCTCGAACACTTTGTTCAATGGGTAAGGCACCTAAAAAAGGAACTTCTTTGTCTTTCGCTAAATATTCTGCCCCTTTTTTTCCAAAAATATAATATTTGTTTTCAGGTAACTCGGGAGGAGTAAAATAACTCATATTTTCAATAATTCCTAGCACAGGAACTTGAATATTATCTTGTTGAAACATGGAAATACCCTTTTTAGCATCTGCCAAAGCTACATTTTGAGGCGTACTGATCACAACCGCACCATTCAAGGGTAAGGACTGAACAATGCTCAAATGAATATCGCCTGTTCCTGGAGGAAGATCAATTAATAAAAAGTCTAGTTCCCCCCAAGCAGCATCGAAAATCATTTGATTTAATGCTTTTGCAGCCATGGGTCCTCGCCAAATTACTGCCTGTTCTGGCTTTGTAAAAAATCCAATAGACAATACTTTTACCCCATAATTCTCGACGGGCTCCATCATTGATTTACCCTCTACTTGAACAGAAAGAGGTCGAGCACCTTCCATGTCAAACATGGTTGGAATAGAAGGACCGTAAATATCGGCATCTAACACCCCTACCTTACAACCCATTTGAGCTAAAGTAACGGCAATGTTTGCAGTAACTGTCGATTTCCCTACACCTCCTTTTCCAGAGGAAATTGCAATTACATTGTCAATCCCTTTGATGGGTTTGCCTTTGATTGTTTTATCTTCGGCCGGTGGGCTAACAACTTTGATGTTGATTTTAATTTTTGCTTTCTCATAAACGTTCTCATGGATCGTTTTCAAAATACTTACCTCTAGTTTTTTACGAGCTTGCAAACTCGGGTTTTGAAGCTGGATATCAACATCGATTTGATCGTCAAAGATCATGATATTGGACACCACCCCGCGATCTACAATATTTTCTCCCTCCCCAGGGAGTGAAATTTTTTTCAATGCATTGATTACGGCTTTCTTGGTAATTTTCATGAGTTTCAAATAAGTCACAAATATACAGCGAAGCTTTCAATATCAAAAGCGATCCTCTTTTAAAAAGCAGGAAGCTCAAGCGCTGGATCCCAAAAATAGTCTTCCATTTTCTGGATTTGATTTTGATCTACTTTGACCCCCTCGTTTTCCAATAACTGTTTCATAATAGAACCTCCCCCAAAATGATGCTTACCTGTCAATAAACCCTTTCTATTAACCACCCTGTGGGCAGGTACTTCAGGGTCAGAATGTGAGGCATTCATTGCCCAACCCACCATTCGTGAACTTTGTGGGGAACCTAAATATTTAGCAATTGCACCATAGGAAGTTACCCTTCCCTCAGGAATTAATTTAACAACAGTGTAGACTTTCGAAAAGAAGGATTCTTGTTGGGGCATTATAAAGTAAATTTCATGTAGGTAATGGCTTTTTTCTCCTTTAAAAATTGATTCTCATAAAACGTTTGTACTGCTGTGGCAACTTCAGGAGCATCACTGTTATTATAAATATTATGATGGGCATATTCAATGTTTCCAATTTGAGAAACAATCCCCAAGGTGTATCCAAATAAAAATTCGCTATCCGTTTTGAGATGAACCCGTCCGTTTGGTTTCAGAACCGATTGGTAAGTCTCCAACAACTTGGGATGGGTCAGTCGATGTTTGCTTCGTTTGTATTTAATCTGAGGGTCGGGAAAAGTAATCCAGATTTCATCCACTTCTCCTGGAGCAAAACAATGTCCAATCAATTCAATTTGAGTCCGTATGAATCCAACATTTGTTAAACCTTCTTCGATTGCAGTTTTTGCGCCCCGCCAAAATCGTGCACCCTTAATATCAATTCCAATATGATTTACCTCTGGGCTTCGTTGTGCAAGATGAACAGTATATTCTCCTTTTCCACAACCCAACTCTAAAACAATGGGATTATCGTTTTTAAAAAAATCCCTTCTCCAAAGACCTTTGTGTGGAAAATTTCCCTTTAAAATGGACTCTCTTTCTGGTTGAATGACGTTTGAAAAAGTTTCGTTTTCTCTAAAACGTTTTAATTTATTTTTACTGCCCACCCTTTTAATTTTGGATAAAAATAAGGAATTTAACGCTCCTTTTGGAGTTCTTTTTTACTTGCTAGAGGAAGTGAAAAAGAGAACTCTGAACCAATTCCTACTTTACTTTCTACAAATACACGTTCATGGTGTGCCTCAATAATATGCTTGACAATTGCCAAACCCAACCCTGAGCCTCCTTGATTTCGATTTCGGGTTTTGTCAACTCTATAAAAACGCTCAAATAATCGGGGTAAATGTTCTTC
Source organism: Flavobacteriaceae bacterium (assembly GCA_030828745.1). GTDB lineage: Bacteria > Bacteroidota > Bacteroidia > Flavobacteriales > Flavobacteriaceae > MS024-2A. Next base: position 15,093 of record JAURBX010000035.1, read on the forward strand.
TGCAATTCCATTACCATTGTCATTGATTCGCACCAAAAGTTTGGTTTCATCTATTTTCTCAAAACCGATTTCTGTTACCCCTTGCTCAATTCCATATTTTAAGGAATTAATAATCAGATTCGTCAAAACTTGTTGGATACGCTCTTCATCAGCAAAAACAAAAATTGATTCTTCGTATTTTTTATCCATCCGAAGTGTGATATTATTTTTTATTCCTTCCATTTCTAAAAGCTCAAATACGTTTTCTAAAGTTCTTCTTAAATCGAAAGCTGAACATTCTAAAGTTTCAATTCCTGATTCAAATTTGGTTATTAAATCCAAATCCTTGACTACATACATCAATCGATCCACTCCCTTTGCTGCTTGTTTCAAATATTTAGTGCGTACTTTTTGGTCATCAACACCTCCGTCTAAAAGTGTCAACACATAACCCTGGATAGTAAACAAGGGCGTTTTCAATTCATGAGCAATGTTTCCAATAAATTCTTTTCTATAATTCTCCTGCTGCCTTAACAACTCAATCTCAGTATTCTTATCCGTGGTGATTTTCTTTAAATTTGAGGTTAATAAATCAAAATCATCTAGGGATCTTGAGGAGATCGTTGTCGGAAAAAGATTATTGTAAATGGCACTTACTTTTTCAATTATGTTTCGTTCAATTTTGATCGACAATAAATAATACGAAAAAATAAAGGTGAACGAAAAGGCAATCCCCATTGGAATTAAAAAGGAACGGATCGTAATATTAAAAAAATAATAATTTAATCCAAGAGTTAAAAGCAGGACAAAAACAGCGATATACAATGCTGAAAATAGGCTAATTAAATTCTTTTTAAATAGAGTCACAGCCATTAATTTGGGGGTTGAACAAAGGTGTAACCTACCCCTTTTACGGTCTTAAAAAACGGATCGCCTAGTTTTTCTCTCAATTTACGTATGTGTACATCGATGGTTCGATCACCTACTACCACTTCATTGCCCCAAACTTTTTCCAATATATGTTCTCGCTTAAACACTTTTCCTGGCTTGGAAGCCAATAGATAAAGTAGCTCAAATTCTTTTCTTGGCAATGATCTTTCTTCTCCATTAATAAAAACTTTGTAAGCCTCCCGATCAATTATCAAATTTGAAAAATTGAGTGTCATGAGGACGGAAGATTCATCTTTAAATCTTCTTAGCAATCCTTTTACTTTAGAAACAAGAACTTTGGGTTTAATTGGTTTTGTAATATAATCATCGGCTCCAACATCAAAGGCTGCCACGTAGGAATAATCTTCGGCTCGAGCGGTTAAAAACATGATAATTGTATTTTGAAATCGATCCTCTTGACGCAATCTTTTACAGGTTTCTATCCCGTTCAAGTTAGGCATCATCACATCAAGAATAATCAAGTGTGGCGCCTCCTTTTCCGCAACTTTGAGTGCTTCTAATCCATCTGAAGCAGAAAAGATCTGATATCCAACTTGCTCCAG
>JAURBX010000067.1 GCA_030828745.1 Flavobacteriaceae bacterium
CCAAAGTACATGCCTTGATGGACGGGCGGGAGTTGTTTTATTATTAAAGTTGAGCGTTTAGTATATAACAAGTAGGGCAGTAGAAAGTGATATGCTTTCAAGTTTGTAATGAGCCATATTTTGTTTTTAACTTATTCATCTTAAAATCCAAATTAAAAATTTGGAGATGTTTGTAAATAGTACTGAACTTTCATAAACCACAGAATGCCCTATTTGTTATATACATTGTTAGCATTCGTTTTTACAATAAGTCATTTAAACTGCTTACCATCCATACACTTTAAAGATACTTCGAACAATTTCTGGATGGATATCAAAATTTTCTGAATTAGTCATAATCACAAGGCCTTTGCCATCTTCCATGCTACCATAATAGTAGCACTTAAATCCTTCATTACTTCCACCATGCGTAAAGTAATTATGTCCCTTTAAACTCTCGAAAAAAACACCTAAACCTGTCATTCCATCTTTCAGGTGTGGAGACAACATCCTTTTTGTCATTTCTTGAGACAATAGCATATTCGATTCTCCTATCAAGGATTTTTGCATTTCAATGATATATTTACTTAGCTCGATTGGATTAGTCCAAAGTCCAGCTGCTGCCATTTCTGGATAAATATGATATTTACCATCTAAAGGTGTGCCTTGAGCCCAATATGCTGTTGCAAGCCTTGTATCATTTGGTGAAGGTTTTGAGAAAAAACTCTCTGTCAATCCTAACGGATTCAAGATTGTTTCTTTCATATATTTATCATAGGGAACCCCTGTATTTTGTGACAACATCAATTGGGTAATCATTACGCCACTACCAGAGTATTTGAATATTCGGTTAGGTTGAGAAATCGATTTTATTTTCTTAGAATTTGATGGCTTTTTTCCATCAAGGATTTGTTCAGTTGTTGGAGTAGGTTCTCCTACTTTATATCCATTAAAACCATGACCCGAAAGACCCGATGTATGTGACAATAAATTGGCTATGCTGATTTTCTTACCGTTTGCGCCTTTTCTGTTCTTTATTTTCCAGCTTTCAAGGTAATTATCGATATCGGCATTTAAATCGATATTATTCGACTCAGTCCAATTTAAAATACCAACAGCATTTAGAGATTTACTTATTGATGCTGCTTGAAAAAGTGTTTTAGTTGTAGCAGGAACTTTCGCTTCTTTATTTGCCCAGCCATAAGCTTTTGCCCAGCTTAATTGATAGTTGTCAATAACTGCGATACTAACGGCTGGAATTTTGTAAAATTCCATTCGTTCAGAAATAGTCCAAGTTGTATTAGTAGAATCACTACTAGGAGGCATAAGAGTGTTTTCGACTCTTTTGATAAGTTTTTTAATTTCTGTAGAATCAATTTGATTGGTTTGAGCCGATAAATCAGAAAGGGAAAAGATCACTATTATTAATAAACAGAATTGAGTAATGACAGAGAATTTACTTGCAGGTGGATTTTTCATATTTTATTACCGCTAACGGTTTGTGTATGGTTTCGTTGCGTGTTTAAGCACTAAAGTTAGCAAATAAATCACAGAAAAAAAGTCCGCGAGGGCTTTCGTAATTAGGCTTTAACTAGCAATGAATTATACACATTGTTACCTGCTGGCTTTTATTTATTTCAGTTCTTAAGTTGTCATAATCAGTATAAAAATCAATGTTATTATTCCAACTATCGTTGTAAATATTCCCATTCTCTTTGATTTTGTCCAACCTGACATAGAAATCATAATCAATAGAGAAATTATTCCAAAAAGAAATGAAATCGCTCCTATAGTTCTATAAGGTGTTAAATCATTAATAAGCACTTTTGTTGGATATCCTTTGGTTGTCATCATAAGAACTTTCGTCATTGCAAAAAGAGTTACAAGAAAGAAGCAAGCAGCGAAAATTGATGTTCCCATAATTCTGTTAGTTAATCGAGATTTCGTGTCCGAAACTAAAAAGTTTGCAATTATTGCTATCGAAAAACCTCCAAGCAATGAGCAAATCGTTATTATTTGACTTGCAAGTTTATTCAAATATTCAAAAGTGATTTCGGTCATATTTCTTTAATTTTCATTCAGCTTGCAGGTAACTAGTGTATATATACCCTAGGTGTATTTATTTCCATTATATTTTCGTTTTTGTTCAATAATACTTCCTGAATTAGCATGTATTGTTGAACTTTTAGTTCTTAAAAAAATTATCTAAGGTGTTTTTATTTTTCCCATTTCTCGTGTAGAGACTTGACTAAATATTACTTTAGTTTTACCACTGTCTTGCCCTAATAGCCCCTGTGTAAAAGAGACATCGATACTCTTTTCCAAAAAAGACGTAATACGAGCAAGGAAGGAGTGAAATGAGGATAGGGGCTGTAGGCTCATAATTTTTAGGGTATAGAAATGGGTTGTGATACTAAGTTACAAAAAAAAAGAAAAGCATCCCGAGGGAGGGATTAAAAAAAAATCGTGAAGAAAACAGCTAGGAAAACAAACGCTGAATTTCATTAGGGATTCGGAGGAGTTTTTGGGTGCTGGCATCCAGATAACACCATTGGGTGGTGCAGAGTGCAACGAGAGTGGGAGTATCTTTAAAATAAATCTTGACAATCCGTTCAGAGAGAAACCCTTGGGTGAGGGCAACATGGGTTTTGAGGGTTAACCAATCGTTTTGTTTTGCAGGGCGTTTGTAGTCAATTTTATGGCTTCTCACCACCCAAATCCCATAGGAATCGGTTTCCTTTTTAGTCAGTGCTTCCCAATGCGCTCCTGCAATTTCTTGCACCCACTGGAGGTATTGTACATTGTTGACATGCTCCAACGCATCGAGGTGCTCTTTCTTTACCTGTAGGTCGTATTGATAGGTTTTACTCATTTTTTGGGTAGAATGCTTACTTCAAAAAGTTTACTCCAGTTTTTTCCTGTAACAAAAAAAGTATTTCGTGTTTTATGATAGGCAATTCCGTTCAATACATTGAGTTGAGGATGTTGCTCTACTTGTTTTTTTAAACCTGAAAAATCAATTACACCTTCCACCGCGCCACTAATCGGATCGATGATGACACTTACTTCTTTTTCAAATTGGTAGGTGTTGGCATAAATTTTACCCTTTACCCATTCCAGCTCATTGATGTTTTTTACTGAAGATTTATGGGTCATGACTTGAATGCTTTTGAGCTCTTCATAGGTGGTTGGATCTAAAACCCAGATGCGGTTCGTTCCGTCCGATTTATACAGATAGTGCCCGTCATTGCACAAGCCCCAACCTTCTTTACTTTCTTCATAGGGGAAGGACTTTTTCATGGCTAAACTTGCTTTGTCATAAACAAAACCTTTTTGCGCTTTCCAAGTAAGTTGTATGATCTGTTCGTTGAGCAAGGTCAAGCCTTCCCCAAAATAAGCCTCATCTAGGGGTTTGTTTTCAATGATTGCTCCTGTTTTATAATCAACAGTACGAAGACTGGATTTCCCATTCAGTCCTGTACTTTCATAGAGTGTTTCCTCATCAAACTCCAAACCTTGGGTATAAGCAGTTTTGTCGTGAGGATAGGTATTTAAGATTTCATAGGTATAGAGCAGTGGAGGGGTAGCCGCCAAAAGAGTTAAGGTCGTTTCTACTTCTTGTGTGCTTTCTCCTGTGTTAATAACCGCTTTAAGTACATGGTCTCCCAAAGGTTCATTCGTGAGTACATGATTGGGTGTGATGGGGGTATTGTTTAAAAAGTAGCTTACTTTTTCGGGGGTATTGTTTTTGATTTTCAGCTGAAGGGTATCGCCCCATTTTGCTTTATTAGCTTTCATGCCCGTGGCAATTTTATAATTCGGTGTGCTCGGGCCACCACATTTGAGTAAAACTAGGGCTGAAAGTAAAGAAATAAAGATTTTCATGGGATAAAGCAATTGAATTTAATTAAAGATTGCAAAGCACGAAATTAAGCAATTAAAATGATTGTTGAAATCAGATGAAGGGCTTATATTTGTGCCGGGCAAGTCCTACACAACCAGCTCCTGTTGAATCCCCCAGGGCGGGAACGCAGCAAGGGTAGATGGTCGTAGCGGTGTGATGTGGGTCGCTTGCCCTTTTTTTATTTTTGTGCTTACTCACCCAGCATTCAAAAATCAAAACAGGAAACATGAAAAAAGTAGTATTGATCACTGGTGCTTCATCTGGTTTAGGCCTCGCTACCGCTTTATACCTTAATGAGCAAGGATTTCATGTTTTTGGAACCAGTAGAAATCCCAGTCAGTACAGCGATCCTTTACCCTTTCCGCTACTTCAATTGGAAATTACAGATTCTAATTCGATCACAAACTGTGTTGCTGAAGTTTTAAAAGAAACCCACCGACTTGATGTTTTAGTCAATAATGCAGGAGTAGGAATTACAGGCCCCATGGAGGAAATTAGTGACGATGCGGTTGCGGCTAACTTTGCGACCAATTGTTTTGGTCCCCTACAAATGGCACAAGCGGTAATTCCACAAATGCGCCTACAAAAAGCAGGTTTGATTCTCAATGTAACTTCTATTGCAGGAATCATGGGATTGCCTTTTAGAGGGGTGTATTCCGCTTCCAAAAGTGCCTTGTCTATTATGACCGAAAGCCTTCGAATGGAAGTCAAATCTTTTGGGATTGAGGTGTGTACCTTGGCTCCTGGAGATTACGCAACGGACATTGCTTCCCGACGCTATCATGCCCCCGTAGTGGAAAACTCTCCCTATCAAAAAATATATCAAGCGAGTTTAGACACCATGGATGAACATGTGGAAGAAGGCAATCCTCCAGAAGAAATAGCCATAGCGATTGCAAACATAATTGAAAAAGGAAACCCCAAAGTGCATTATCAAGTGGGTCCTTTTATGCAAAAGTTATCCAAAACCTTAAAAAGCATTCTCCCCAGTCGTATATTTGAAAAACTAATTATGAATCATTATAAACTTTAATCCTTTTCTATGAAATTTTTTATCGATACTGCCAATTTAGACCAAATTAGAGAAGCGCAAGCGCTTGGCGTTCTAGACGGCGTAACCACCAACCCTTCCTTGATGGCTAAAGAAGGCATTACAGGAGAGAAAAACATCATCCAACACTATGTGGACATCTGTAATATTGTAGACGGAGATGTATCTGCGGAAGTGATTTCTGTAGATTTTGACGGAATGGTAAGAGAAGGGAAAGCCCTTGCTGCACTACACCCTCAAATTGTGGTGAAAATTCCTATGATTGAGGAGGGTATAAAAGCATTAAAATATTTTTCTGATGAAGGGATCAAAACCAATTGTACTTTAATCTTTTCTACTGGGCAAGCTTTGTTAGCCGCTAAGGCGGGAGCCACTTATATGTCTCCGTTTATTGGTCGTTTAGACGATATCTCTACGGATGGATTAAACCTGATTCAAGAGATTCGTGAGATATATGATAACTATGGTTTTGAAACGCAAATTCTTGCTGCTTCCGTGCGCCACACCATGCACGTGATAGAATGTGCCAAAATTGGTGCCGACGTTATGACAGGCCCCCTTTCTTCGATCAAAGGACTTTTAAACCATCCTTTAACGGATATTGGACTGGCCAAGTTTTTAGAAGATTATTCAAAAGGGAATCAATAATATAAATCATCCCTTTTCATCGCTTTAAAAGGCGCTCTATTTAGAGTGCCTTTTTTTATTGCTTGATTAATGGTGTTTTCTTTTCCTCTTCTATATTTGTTATTGAAGTTCTGTCAAGGTCTTTTCAAATGTAACATCAGAGAAATTCCCAAAGCCCTCAAGAATGCGTCCTTTGGGGTTGAGAATGATGGCTTTATTGAGGAGGGTAAGCACCCAGGCTTCGCTTGCTTTTTCAAAATCGACTAGGGAAAATTGATCATCAATATTGATTTCCATCATTTTTTGAACTTGATCTACCATACTGTTAAAGGGCTGAATACAAATTCCGACAAAACGAATGTTGGGAAAGCGATTTTGAAAATCTTTTACACGTTCTAAGGTGTTTTTATAATGATTCATTTGCGTTTGAGACCAAAAATAAATGACCGTCGTTTTCTTGTATAAGAGCTCATTGCTACTTATCGTTTCCCGCTTTACGTTTTGTAATGTTATTTCAGGCAAAGCTTGGTTTGCTTCCATATTACTGATGTTGGCATGAAGTGCTAGGACTTCGGCAAGATAGATGGGGGAGCTGTTTACCGTCGCATAGTATTGCAAAAAGCGTTCGTGTTGCCCATGGTTTTCGAAAGTAAGAACTTCTTCAAAAGCAATGGCACGTGCCAAATTGTTTCGTAATAGTGAACCTTTCACTTCTTGATCCAATACCTTTAAGCGTTCTATGTTATAGGGTGTAGTTTGTTTTTGTTTAAGGTAAGAACTGCCTTTGTCTAGGGCCTTTTGACTGATGAAATTTAAGATGTAATTAATATAGGGATCAAAAAAAGCCAAATCATTGTCTCCATAATTCAAAAAGGTTCTGTAACCAAAAAAGAGGCTGTTTTCTTCGGCTGTCCACTTGGAGCCTCTCAGCAAAGCATAGCGTTCACGAATGTTAGCGTAATGATAGATGTAGGCGGCTTGAGTAACTTTTTGAGCAATAGGAGAGAGTGTGTTTACCGAATCCATTTGAATCCACAATTGCTTCTTTTCTAAAAGTAAAGAGTCTATAATGGCATTAAAGGTGTTGCTGTTGCTTGCGTATTTGGAGGAAAGGTAGTTGGACTCTGATTTTTGTTTTAAAATCAACTCCATTAAAAAATTATTCTTTGAAGCGCCAACTCCAGAAAAAACAATCGACTCATCAAAAGCAGCTGCATTGATACGTACCCAAAGGCTGTCTTTTTCCTCCAATAAAACCGTTTGAAACTCAGGGAGGTGTTCTAATTTATAAATGCCACTTTTTAGGGAATCAAATTTCTTTTGAAAACGTAAGCTTTTGTCTAATTCCAACATTTCAGTCACTTTATTGCCTTGATAAAGTGTTACCTCTCGAGAAGAGGGATTGACGATTTGTCCTCCAAAGAAAATCCCGCTTCGCATGTATGAGTTGGATTGACACCCAATACAGAGAAGGATTATTATAGTACTAAAAATTGTTTTTTGATTCACAAGTCAAAAATAACATTTTAAACGATTAAAAAATCTTAGCTTGAAGTTAAAAAAATAGGGAAGTCTGCCAAGGATTTGTGTAAATTTGCATTTTTAAAATCAATCACTATGTTGTCGGTTTCAAACCTTTCAGTTCAATTTGGAAAACGGATTTTATTTGATGAAGTCAATACTACGTTTACTTCAGGAAATTGCTACGGAATCATTGGCGCCAATGGGGCTGGAAAGTCCACTTTTCTTAAAATTATTTCAGGAAAACAAGATGCAAATTCCGGGAATGTTCATCTCGAGCCTGGAAAACGCCTTTCAGTATTGGAACAAAACCACAATGCCTATGACGAAAGTCCTGTTCTAGAAACAGTTTTAAAGGGGAACACATCCCTTTTTAAGGTAAAGGCTGAAATGGATGCGCTCTATGCAAAAGAAGATTTTTCTGATGCCGATGGGGATCGAGTAGGGGAATTGCAAATTCAGTTTGAGGAAATGAATGGCTGGAATGCAGATAGTGAAGCGGCTGCCCTGCTTTCTAACCTAGAAATTCCAGAAGCTTTACATTATTCATTAATGAGTGAATTGGACGGAAAGCAAAAGGTTCGTGTTTTGTTGGCCCAAGCTTTGTTTGGCAATCCCGATGTGTTGATCATGGATGAGCCGACTAACGACCTTGATTATGATACCATTATGTGGTTAGAAAATTTTTTAGCCAATTATGATAATACGGTTATAGTAGTGTCTCACGACCGACATTTCTTAGATGCAGTATGCACCCATATTTCCGATATTGATTTTGGAAAAATAAATCATTTTTCAGGGAATTATACCTTTTGGTATGAATCTTCACAGCTGGCGGCGCGTCAACGGGCTCAACAAAACAAAAAATCGGAAGAAAAGAAAAAAGAATTGCAAGAGTTTATTGCTCGTTTTTCTGCCAATGTTGCTAAGTCGAAGCAAGCAACTTCACGAAAAAAGATGATCGATAAATTAGATATTGAAGAAATCAAGCCATCCAGTCGGCGTTATCCTGCCATCATTTATGATCAGGAAAGAGAAGCAGGAGATCAAATTTTAAACATTGAAAATCTATCGGCCTCTGTTGATGGTGTGCCCCTTTTTAAGGAGGTTCATTTGAATTTAGCTAAAGGGGATAAGGTTATTGTTTATGCTAAAGATACTCGTGCACTTTCTGCCTTTTACGAAATTTTAATGGGGGAGCGTAAAGCGGATACCGGAAGTTTTGATTGGGGAATTACAACCTCCCAAGCCTATCTTCCAGTGGATCACGATCACTTTTTTGAAAACCCTATGAGTTTAGTGGATTGGCTCCGGCAGTATGCCAAAACAGAGGAAGAGCGAGAAGAAGTTTTTCTTCGAGGCTTTCTTGGGAAAATGCTTTTCAGTGGGGAAGAAGCCTTGAAAAAGTCAAACGTCCTTTCTGGAGGAGAAAAAGTGCGTTGCATGCTTTCTAAAATGATGATGGAACGTGCCAATGTATTGCTGTTGGAAGAACCGACCAATCACCTAGATCTAGAATCCATTACTGCCTTCAACAACTCACTCAATAATTTTAAAGGCACCCTCCTTTGTAGCACAAGTGACCATGCTTTTGCACAAACTTTGGGAACGCGAATTGTAGAACTTACTCCCAAAGGAATTATTGACCGCCACACTACTTTTGATGAGTATATGACTGATCCAAAAATCAAAGAACTGCGTGAGAAGATGTTGGGGTAGTAACGCCATCAGCTAAATTTCATGAATTTATTTTTTCACTATCTCTAACATATTTTCCAGTGCTGGATTGCGATTGTTTTGATTCCAAACCACTGAAAGTGTTGTACGGTGCGATAAATAATCTAAACGTATAAACTTTACTCCTTGGGTGTTTTTGTGTTGTAAAGACTGGGGTATGATGGAGATGCCAAAATTATTTTCAACCAGCTTATATATGGTGTTGGAGTGAATCGTATTGTGAGAAATTTTAGGTTGAAAGTCACTTTCATCAAATAATTGCATGACTTTGTGAAAATAAGAAGGACTATATTTTTGGTCAAATAAAATGAACGATTCATCCTTAAACTGGGATAAACTTTTGAAATTAAGTGAGTTTATTGGGTGGCTCTCTGGCAATACCAAACAAAAAGGCTCATGAAATATTGCATGTGCTTTTAGTCCGCGAGGGAAATTTTCTAAACGAACAAAGGCGAGATCAATTTCTTTGGATAGTAAGCCCTCTATCTGACTCTGATTGTCCATTTCTTTCAGGTTGAATAATATTTTTGGATGTTGCTTTTGAAATGCCAACAAAAGGTTGGGAATTATTTCTTGCATTGCTGATCCTACATAGCCTAATCTTAAATTTCCAACAATGCCCTGGTCCAACAACTGAGTATGTTCGATTATATGATCTAAGTTTTTAAATAAACGCGACAATTCTCCTTTTAAGTAGGCACCAGAGGGCGTAAGTGCAACTTTTCTATTGTGTCGTTCTAAAAGTTCAACACCCAAATTTGTTTCTAATTCCTTGATTTGTTTACTCAAGCCGGGTTGCGATATATAAAGCTTTTCAGCTGCTTTTCTAAAATGCAATTCATCGGCAACAGCCTGAAAATAGCGCAAATGTCGATACTCCAACTGATAACTCATAGCGTTAGTGCCCCTTCACCACTAGGATTTTCTCCAAATTTCTTTTTTAAAGTATTAGGTTATCTAATGAAGAGCAAAAAGGTAGTTGCTGTAGACCTTGCA
>JAURBX010000036.1 GCA_030828745.1 Flavobacteriaceae bacterium
CGATTTACCGGTCTCTTTAATGACGCTTCTATTTCTGGTTTTATTTGACGTGCTAGAGAAGTCAAATTAATAATTCCGTCTGAAAGGGCTGCAGATAAATAAGGCTTTGTTTTGACATATGCCGCAACAGTAGATGCAATGGTCTTCATTTAAATATATTTTTAACAAAAGTAATTATTTCAAACAAAATGTTACAGATAAAACATTATTCCCAAGCATAAAATGCATTTTCTATATGCTTACACTCCCATTTTAGGTTATTTACGGTGAAAGCTATGACATCAAAACGTACTTCAAAATCGATAGCATTTTTTTCAATGTAATGATTGACAGCACCCACCAAGAGTTTAATTTTTTTAGAGGAAATAAAACTTTCTGGTGTACCAAAAAAATCAGTTGAACGTGCTTTTACTTAGATACATATCAAAATATCATGGTGCTTCATCAGCAAATCAATTTCTGCCTTACCAAACCGATAGTTTTTTTCTAGAAGAACGTATCCTTTATCCAACAAAAAAGAAAGAGCTTTTTGTTCAGCTTCTTGACCAAATAGGTTGTGTTGTGCCATAAAGAAATGATTTGAGCTAATTAAAGATACGATGTTCTCATATAATTGGGGAGATATTTGCTTATTTTTGACAAAAATTGAAGAGATTATCATGCCAAAACGCTATACCGTCACAGCAGCACTTCCCTATACCAATGGACCTATTCATATAGGTCACCTAGCAGGGGTCTATGTCCCAGCTGATATTTATACTCGATACCTTCGCGGTCAAGGCAAAGATGTACTTTTTATTTGTGGAAGTGATGAACATGGCGTTGCTATTTCCTTAAAAGCAAAAAAAGAAGGAAAAACACCACAAGAAATTATTGATCAATACGATCAAATAATAAGAGATTCTTTTCAAAAATTTGGTATTGCTTTTGATAATTATTCTAGAACTTCAAGAGAGATTCATTATGAAACGGCTCAAGAGATCTTTAAAAATTTAGATGCTAAGTCTGTTTTTGAATTAAAAGAATCGGAACAATTATTTGATGAAGAAGCCCAACAGTTTCTTGCGGATCGTTTTGTAACGGGTATTTGTCCCATCTGCCAACATCCTGAGGCTTATGGAGATCAATGTGAAAATTGCGGAAGTAGTCTTAGCGCCACAGAATTAATCGATCCCAAATCGACTATTAGTGGAGCGAAACCCACCTTAAAATCCACTAAACATTGGTATTTACCTTTGAATCGCTATGAAAATTTTATCAAAACATGGATACTAGAAGGGCACAAGAAAGATTGGAAACCCAATGTTTATGGTCAAGTAAAATCATGGATAGACAATGGTTTGCACCCAAGAGCGGTTACCCGTGATTTGAACTGGGGAATACCTGTTCCAGTAACTGGGGGTGCAGGAAAAGTACTTTATGTTTGGTTTGATGCTCCCATTGGATATATTTCCTCTACAAAAGAATGGGCACAAATAAACGGGAAAGATTGGGAACCCTACTGGAAAGATGATGGAACTCAATTGGTTCACTTTATCGGAAAAGATAATATTGTCTTTCATTGCATTATTTTTCCAATCATTCTTCATGCGAATGGTGATTATATTTTACCCGAAAATGTCCCTGCTAATGAATTTTTAAACCTAGAAGGACAAAAAATTTCTACCTCTAAAAACTGGGCGGTTTGGCTACATGAATACTTAGATGAATTTCCTGAGCAACAGGATGTACTTCGCTATGTACTAACAGCCAATGCTCCAGAGACCAAAGACAATGATTTTACATGGGACGAATTTCAAACAAGAAATAACAACGAATTGGTAGCAATCTATGGGAATTTTATCAACCGAGTTCTGGTGCTTACACATAAATATTATGGGGGCATCGTTCCTGAGGCAGGAAATTTAAACCCTGTCGACCAAATTGTTCTTGATGAAATGGCTTTACTTCCTCAAAAAATGGGTCTCGCAATTGAACAATATCGTTTTAGAGAAGCTAGCCAAATTTTAATGCAATTAGCCCGCTTAGGAAATAAATATTTAGCAAATGCAGAACCGTGGAAGCTTATTAAAACAGATGCTGAAAGAGTAGCAACTATCATGCATACCGCTTTACAAATTGCAGCGGGTCTGAGTATTCTGAGTGAACCCATCCTTCCCTTTACAGCAAAAAAATTGACAAAGATGCTTCAGCTTGATTCAAAAAATCTCAACTGGAAAGGTGTTTCAGAAGCCTCAACCTTAATAGATACCGGACACCAAATTGGGGAAGCCTCCTTACTTTTTCAAAAGATTGAAAACGAACAAATGGAGCAGCAACGAATCAAATTAAAAACAAGTGAGGCTAAAAATAAAACCGAAACTTTAAAAATAGCTCCCATAAAACCAACTACCACTTATGCTGATTTTGAAGCATTGGATCTTAAGGTAGCCAAAATAATTGCCGCAGAAAAGGTAAGTAAAACAAAAAAGTTATTGAAACTGACTGTTGGTATAGGAGACGAACAACGCACCATCGTTTCAGGAATAGCCCAAGATTTTAACCCCAAAGATTTAATAGGAAAGCAAGTAACCTTATTAACCAATTTACATCCCAGAAAGCTAAAAGGAATAGAAAGTAATGGGATGATATTATTGGGCGAAAATACTCAAGGAAACTTTGTCTTTGTCAATCCTGAAAACAAGGATGCCAAAACAGGTGTATCGATTCATTAAATGGAACTGGCTTCATTTATCCCGATTGCCTTCGATCCAATCTACAGACTTCCCCTCCCTGAAAATCATCGTTTCCCCATGGAAAAGTATGAATTACTTCCCCAGCAACTTTTACTCGAAGGAACTTGTGAAGCTACTGACTTTTTTGTGCCCATCCCAGCAACATTAAAAACAGTGTTGCGTGTTCATAATGCAAATTATGTAGACCGGTTGTGTGCCTTATCCTTATCAAAAAGTGAAGTGCGAAGTATTGGATTTCCACTTTCCAAAGAACTTGTAGAAAGAGAATTTGTGATTGCCGGAGGGACGCTAATGGGCTGTGAAAAAGCGTATGAGACTGGAATTGCCATGAACATTGCGGGCGGTACGCACCATGCCTTTTATGATCGTGGAGAAGCTTTTTGTCTTTTAAATGATCAGGCCATTGCTGCCCAATATTTACTTGACACAAAACAAGCAAAGCGGATACTCATTCTAGACTTGGATGTACATCAAGGAAATGGAACAGCTGCTATTTTTGAAAACAACCCTGCTGTATTTACCCTTTCCATTCATGGTGCTAAAAATTATCCTTTTAGAAAAGAAAAAAGTGATTTAGATATTGCACTTGAAGACAAAACAGATGACGAAACGTATTTAACTCAAATTAAAAAAATTATTCCTTCCCTATTCGATAAAATTCAACCAGATTTTGTTTTTTATCTCTGCGGTGTAGATGTTTTGGCTTCAGATAAACTAGGGCGCTTAGGAATGACTTTGGAAGGGTGTAAAAAGCGTGATACTTTTGTACTCAGTCAATGCAAACAAAGGAACATTCCTGTCCAATGTAGTATGGGAGGGGGATATTCTACGGATATAAAAACTATTATTGAGGCGCACGCCAACACCTACAGAGTGGCTAAAGAAATTTTTACTTAACGCCAAGTATTGCTTTTCATATTGAGCGCAGCAATCACAATATCTTTTCTACTCACCTGACCCACAAGACGGTGGTCTTTCATTACTGGATATCTTCTCCTACTTGATTTTGAAAATAAAGCTGCAGCATCAAATACACTCATGTTAGACTCGATTGTATCTACTTTTTTAGTCATAAAATAAGATACTGATTTGTCTAAAATAGGCATATTAAAATAACGGCTATCCGAAATCTCTTTCATACAATCAGCCTCCGAAATAACCCCGACCAAATCTCCTTGTTCATTTACCACAGGACCCCCCGAAATTCGATGTTTTATAAAAGCTGCCATTACTTCGTGGATCGTATCTTCAGGTTTGAAAACGATTAACTGATGGGTCATAATATCTGAAACAGTTAATTTACTGGGAGTAATTCGCTCCTTTCGAGCCCTTTCTCCTTGAAAGCTTTTTACAGGCATAATCGATTTTTTGAAGTTTCTTAAATATAGTGTTTTTTTTAAAAAGTATGGAGAATATCTTTTATTGGGACTAATGGACTCAAAATATATCCCTATTTTCGAAATAATGAATACGATTGGAATTATAGGATGTGGTTGGCTAGGAATCCCTTTAGGAAAAGCATTACTACAAAAAGGCTATGCTGTACATGGAACACGAAGAAGTGAAAAAGGAATCCAATTGATTAAACAAAATGGGATAAGTGCTTTTCAGTTAGAGGTACTACCTAACAAGGTTTCAGGGGATCTTTCCTTTTTTTCAGGAGTTGATTCGTTACTCATTTCTATCCCTCCCGAACGAAAAAAAGACCCTTCTTCTTTTGTCCCTAAAATTAAATCTCTTTTAAAAATAATCCAGGGATCAGGGATTCAACGACTCCTGTTTTTGAGTAGTAGTTCCGTTTATGGCAAAAGTGCGGGCGTTTTTAATGAAAACACCATTCCAACTCCTGAAACACAATCTGCCAAAGCGCTTTATGAAGTTGAACAAATGATTATGAATTGTAATATTCCTTCGATGGTTGTTCGACTGGGAGGACTCATTGGAGAAGACAGAAACCCAATTGTTCATTTACAAGATAGAAAGATTTCAAATCCAAAGGGAAGTGTCAATTTTGTTCATCAAATTGATGCGATCAATGGAATTTCTGCCCTTATAGAACTAACCAAAGGGAATGGAATTTACAATCTTGTTTCACCCCACCATCCAACCAGAAAAGAATATTATACTTTTATTGCTGACAAATTAAAGTTCCCCAAACCCAAATTTGAAAAAGAGCAAGCCTTGGTCAGAGTCATCAATGGGGAAAAAATTGTCGCAGACACAACTTTCGACTATAATGTCAATAATCTGTTAATATAAAAGAGGGGCTCCCTGTAAATCAATTACACATTTGACTATCTTGAAGGTATCTAACTAAGATGGGGAAAAAAAATCAATATATTGCTCAACTCGAAAAGCTGCTAACGCATCTAAAAAATGCCAAACTTGGTTATTTAAAGGCTGCAGACCATGCTAACACTTCAGAGGAAAAGCGCTATTTAAATCAAGAAGCCCTTCTAAGAAATCGTTATTTTCAAGAGGCACTTAATGAAATTCAAAACCTAGGAATGTCCTATGAAGACTTGGTGGTTAGTGGTTTTAATTTTAATCAGTTGTTAATATCTTCTATTGATACTTTAAAAGCTACTGCACTAGAAAAATGTATTGAAGCGGATAAAATTTTGATTGAAATCTATCAAACTATTGGTGAAATTGATCGCGAGACCACAAAATTCAAAAATAACCTCAATAGGCTTTTGGAAGCAGCAGAAAAAAATGAAATCCTAGCGACAAACTATCCAGCAAAAAAAGAAATCAATTCTCAGTATTAGTCAATCTCAACTGTTTCAGAAGAAACAGCAGTTGATTCTTCTTTCAAGCTCAACATTCTTGAAATAAAGGCATTGTAAGCTTCATACACCTTTTCAATAGAAGGAATCAAAGAGTCCTTTTTGTAATGTCTGGTGAAGTATCTAGATTTCAGAACTTGCATTTCCATTACTTTTAAACGGCTTCTGAGCTGAGGAACTTCTAATGATCCTGGAAATTGTTTTTTTGATATATTCTTCACTCTGGTTGTCAAAGCCAATAAATCAACTTCTACATCTTCAAAATTCAATTCTGACAGTCTTGACATAGATTGATATAATTTTTCAAAATCCACCCATTCTTCAAGCCCTTCTTCTTTCAAATAGGCAGTTGGATAGTCATTTAGAGAAAATTTAAGGGTGCTCTCTTCAACATGAGCATCTGTTTCTATAGTGGTTGAAGAAACAGTCTGTTCAGCAGTTCCATTATTTTTACATGCAAAAGAGATACATAAAAGTAAAATAAAGTATGCTGCCTTTTTCATCATTGTGTGTAGATTATAATCCTGAGGTATTCAATTTTAACAAAAGTATCAAGAAAAATAAGAATTGTAGTAAATATAAGTGAATTGGATAAGGCCCTTCTATTTTGATGCTTGATTTATGAAAAACCCACTGAAGTGGGAAGGCTACGATGGTCCATCCAAAATAATTATGAAAGGAGGCTAATCCTCCTTCAAAAGTCCAAAAATCTAGTTTAGGAGCAATAGGTTCCATCACTAGATCTAAAAACAACAATAAACTCACACCGATAAGAACTCTAAACCACAAGCTGTTTGAAAAGAATTGCGCGATAAATCCAGTAATAAAGACTAACATACACCAGTTTATTCCAATCATTAATGGGACGTCAAGGACTTTAAAACCCAAAGCGTCCCCATAGGCATAATCTCCAAAAAGAAAACCAAATTTGACTCCAATAATTTCGGCAGTCATCCCTACAATAAAGCAAAATAAAAGCACCAAAAGCGTTTTCTTGCTTAGTTGTGTATTGATTAACAATAATACAAAACTTAGAAGGAGGTTGATGGGTGTAGCTTTAACAAACCAAGTTGCATCGCTATAAATGATGCCCATAATTCCTGACACATGAAATAACCAAATTAATCCAATGGCAATATTTTGTTTTGTTAAAAGAGAAAGACGATTCATTTTATGCCTCAGGTATCAATTCATCCACTATTTTGGCAGAGAGTAAACACAATGGAATTCCTCCCCCAGGATGCACACTTCCACCACAAAAATAAAGGTTTTTTAAGTGATTCGAGAAATTAGGATGTCTTAAAAAAGCAGCCATAGAATTATTACTAGACGAACCATACAACGCACCCATGTGAGACTGTGTTTTAGTTTCAATCAATGGTGGAGTTAGCAATGCCTCACAGACTATGAGTGGTTCAAGGTCAATGTTTAGCTCTTTGGATAATTTAGAAAGAATAAAAGCGCGTAACTGCTTAACTATTTTTTCCCAATCTTGACCACTATCAGCAGGTGTATTTATCATTACAAACCAGTTTTCACATCCTTCAGGAGCATCTCCAGGAATATCTTTAGACGTAATATTTACATAAATTGTAGGATCATCTGAAACTGTTTTTTTATTGAAAATCGCATGAAACTCTTCTTTATAATCGTCTGAAAAAAAGATATTGTGTAATTCAAGTTCTTTAAAATTATGTTGTATGCCCCAATAAAAAATAACAGCAGAACTTGATCGCTCCTGAGAAAGCTGCTTTTTTGGGAGTTTTTGAGCTGGAAGTAATTTTTTATATGTAGGATAGATATCCATATTAGACACTACAATATCGGCATCAAAAAATGTATTTTTTACACGAACTCCTTGGATCATATTCTCCTTAGTAATGATTTCATCTACTGGGGTTTGAAAATCAAATGTTACTCCCAATCTAAGGGCCAAATCATAGAGGGCATTGGTAATTGAAACCATCCCACCTTCAGGGACAAAAGTTCCATAGGTGCCTTCCAAATGCTGAATTAGGGTCATAATTCCTGAAGTTTGGTATGGGTCTGACCCATTATAAGTTGCATATCGATCAAAAAGTTGAATCAATTTTGAAGAAGAAAATGCTTGACTATTGGCTTGGTGTAATGTTTTATGAAGTTCAAAAACAGGAAGCTGAAGCATCGCCTTCAGGGTTTCCTTGGATAAGTAGGTTTTGAGTTTATGCAAAGATTGCTCTAAGAATAAAGAGGATGTAAGATCATATTTTTTTTTTGCTTTTTTGAGGTATTTATCCACGTTTTTTTGAGGCTCGCCAAAAGTATTTTCAACCTCTTTTAAAAAATCATTTCTATCTGAATAGGCACTAAAAGATGTATTATCTGACCAGAAATAATTACAGGCAATCTTTTTTTTATGATAGTTAAAATGTACTTTAAAATCTTCTCCTGCAAGTTCAAAAAGCTCTGTGACAAACTGAGGCATCGTAAATAAAGAAGGCCCAGCATCAAAACGATATCCCTCTAATTCAAAGGCAGAAAGTTTCCCGCCTGGATAGGAATTGACCTCAAAAACATGCGTCTTGTAACCCTTTAAGGCTAAACGAATACTTGTTGCTAAACCAGCAACTCCTGAACCAATAAGAATTGCTTTTTTCATTTATCTAAGGAAAGTGTATTGTCAGAGATCAAATGAAAACGAGAAAATAAATCTTCTTTATACCACTTTTTTTGTCTTGTTTTTTTAACAATCTGTGCATGTTTTTTACCCTTGTAGGCAAAAGAATTTACGGCTTCAAAATTATCCCAAATACTCAAAGTGGCTTGCTGAATAAAAGGCCATTCTCCTATCCCTTTGTAATAGCGAACTCCATCAGCACTTTTAATGGCCTTACTGGCAGTCGGAACAGAACGCCAAAAGGATAATAATCTTGACCAACGTAATGTAGCTCGTGTAATCACTACCGCTTTAAACTCTGAATTCGTTTTCTTTTCGATACTTTCTTCTTGTTGAAAAGGGTTTACTCCACCCCATCTGCCATGACTTTTCACAGCGGTTAAAATCAAATTACGCTGTGATGAAGCTTTTTTTTGATAAGCCAAATAAACAGAGTTTTGAGTAATAAAATTATCATAATCAACTTTTTGTTCCCATACACCCAAAAAAGCATAAGTAGAAAAATCAGGCCAAAGACTAAAACCACTTCCGCCACCGGTCCCTAAAAATTTAAAGAAAGTTAATCCTTCAACATTTCCTAATAAAAAAGGGGCAATTCCCATTTGCTTAAATCCCCAAAATTTATTCTTAGTAAATGTAAAAAATGTAACTGAGGTGATTGGATGCATAAAAATCAAATTGTGAAATGGTTAAGCCACTAAATTAATTTTTTTAAAGTAAAGTGGAGTATGTAAAAAAAGAAAAACGTCTCTGTTTAGATTTTAAAAATTTACTTATGGAAGTAATCTACAGAGACGTTTGAAACCAAATTGAATTTAAACTTGTTTAAAGATAAGTAAAAAAGGTTGCACAAAGTAAATTTTTGTTGAAGTTTTTTTTTAAAACTTTTAAGAAAACAATACATAAAGATCTTTCTATAATATAACTAATTGAAAATGTGATATATATATTTTTCGCGGTATTACTATTTAATTTTAATAAATTAGTAAATTAAAAATTTAATTAACCATTTATGAAAAAGTTCAAACACTTTAACACTTTTATTTACGCATTAATCGTCTTGAATATTTTAGCAATGATTCTAGAATCCCATGAATCAATCCAACTCCAATTTGAAGTTTTCTTCCAATATTTTGAAATAATTTCGATATCCATTTTTTCTTTTGAATATCTTTTTAGAATTTATACAGGCTACAAAGAAGAACAGTGGAAGGGAGTCAAAAAATATGTGTTTAGTTTTTTTGGAATCATCGACCTAATCTCAATACTTCCTTTTTACATTAAAAAGTTTGTGCTTCTTGATGGCAGGTTTTTTAGAATTCTTCGATTATTTCGCCTTTCAAGAATTTTTAAATTGGGGAGAGGAAGCAAATCTTTAAAATTATTTACCAAAGCTATCGGCGAAGTAAAAAGTGAATTATACTTTACCCTCTTTCTTTCATTGCTAACCATCCTTTTTTCTGCATCAGCTATTTATTTCCTAGAACATGACGCACAACCTGAAATATTTTCAAGCATTACTGCGTCGATTTGGTGGGCAACCGTTTCACTTGCAACTGTTGGATATGGAGATATTGTTCCAATTACAGTTTGGGGAAAAGTTTTTGCTTCTATTATTTCTTTAATTGGTATTGGAGTGGTGGCTATACCAACCGGAATTATTAGCGCGTCCTTTGTTTCTGAAATTAATAATTCAAAAGAGAATAAATAAATTTATATCTTTCGAAAAAATAACACACATTGAAAAGCTTGTCACGAATTAGTATTCTATTCACCCTCTTATTTACTTTCATTTTAAGTGCGCAAAACGAGACTTATCAACTTGAAAATAAAAATGTTTTGATTGTTTATGGTGGATGGAGTGATCATCATCCAGAATTTTTCGCAACTAAAATTGCTTCTTGGTTAGAAAAACAAAAAGCCAATGTGACATTGTCTCAGTCAACTAAAATTTATTTAAATAAAACTGTGATGAACCAAGTCGATTTAATTATTCAACACATCACGATGACTGAAATTGAGGAAATAGAATCCAAAGCCTTACAAACAGCAATTAAAAAGGGTGTCGGTCTTGCGGGATGTCATGGAGGTTTGGGAGATAGTTTCAGAAACGACACCGAATATCAATATATGGTAGGGGGTCAATTTGTTAAACACCCAGGAGGACAGGTAGATTACACCGTTGAAATTTCATCCCCTAAACACAAGATCACGGAAGGAATTAATGATTTTTCCTTATACAGTGAGCAATACTATATGCACATTGATCCGGCAATAGAAATACTGGCAACTACTCGCTTTTCTGGAGCACACGATTCTTGGATAGAAGGCATTGAAATTCCGGTCGTTTGGACTAAATCGTATGGAAAAGGACGTGTATTTTATTCTTCCTTGGGACATTCAGATGATATTTTTGAAATCCCCGAAGCATGGAAAATGATGCTAAGAGGTATTTCTTGGGCAGTAAGAAAGTAATTTCGTAATCCCTTTTAAATTTTCAATTCATTTATTCTTTTCCAAGCTTTGCTTTTGTAATACCTTTGTGAGGTTATGAAAAAAAAGATTGTAATTATAGGCTCGGGATTCTCCTCCCTTTCGGCAGCATCATACCTTGCCAAAAAAGACTTTGATGTTCATGTGTATGAAAAAAACGAGACCCTAGGAGGACGTGCAAGACAACTCAAAAAAGAAGGTTTTACGTTTGACATGGGCCCCTCTTGGTATTGGATGCCTGATGTATTTGAATCTTTTTTTAACGATTTTGGGAAAAGCACTCAAGACTTTTATAAACTGAACCGATTAGACCCAGGTTATCAAGTTGTTTTTGGAGAAAATGAAATAATTTCCATAGGAGATTCCTTAGATAAAATTTATACAGTTTTTGAAGAAGAAGAAGAAGGGAGTAGTGAAAAACTGAAACAGTTTATTGCTAGTGCCAAAGAAAATTATGAAATCGCAATTAAAGATTTAGTTTATCGTCCAGGTTTATCTCCGCTAGAACTGGTAACACCTAAAACTATTAAAAAAGTAAACTATTTTTTAAGTAATATAAAAAAGGATGTGTACAAAGATTTCAAGAGTCCAAAGCTCAGACAAATCCTTCAATTTCCAGTGTTGTTTTTAGGTGCTAAACCCTCTAATACACCCTCGTTTTACAACTTTATGAATTTTGCTGATTTCGGTTTGGGAACATGGCATCCTGAAAATGGAATGTATAGTATTGTGGAAGCCATGATTTCTTTGGCAGAATCACTAGGGGTTACTTTTCATACACAGTCCCCAATAGAAAAAATTACCGTAGATGCCTCAGGAACAGCTACAGGAATCCAAATCAAAGGAGAAGAAATCAAAGCAGATGTTGTTCTCTCAGGTGCCGATTATCATCATTCAGAAACTCTTTTGGAGCCCAAATATAGAGCCTACAGCGAAGCCTATTGGGATAAGAAAGTGTTTGCCCCTTCTTCACTGCTTTTCTATATTGGATTAGATAAAAAGGTGAAAAATCTTGCACATCACACGCTCTTTTTTGATGTCGATTTTGACGAGCATGCGCGCGTCATTTATGATCAACCAGAATGGCCCAAAAACCCATTATTTTATGCAAACTTTCCTTCCGTTTCTGATCCTATTATGGCTCCTGAAGGAAAAGAAGCTTGCTTTCTTTTAATCCCTATTGCTCCGGGTATTGAAGACACTCCTGAACTTCGAGAAAAGTATTTAAATATAGTGCTCAATCGCCTTGAAAAACTAACCGATCAATCCCTAAAAAAAGAAATACTTTTTTGTGAGTCATTTTGTGTCAATGATTTTATTGAACAATATAATTCTTATAAAGGGAATGCCTACGGCTTGGCCAATACACTATTCCAAACTGCATTTTTAAGACCTAAATTGAAAAGTAAAAAAGTAACAAATTTATTTTTCACTGGTCAGCTTACAGTTCCTGGCCCAGGTGTTCCTCCAGCTTTAATCTCTGGAAAGTTGGTTTCTGAATTAATTTATGAGGCTAATCTTTAGGATTTAAAACCCACCATATAAATTCATATTCGCTATTTCTTACTGCAATAACAGAATCCAGTATTCTTGTACTTTCAACTAACTTTGACTTGTAATTATCCAACTGATCAAAAACTTGATATTGCCATAAATCCAAACGTTGATATAAAATGTATTTCATGAATCTATCGTTTTGGATATACTCTCTATTTTCAACCCAAAATTCCGGAGCATCAATATCTACCAAAGATAGGTCATACACCCATTTATTTGCAATTCGGTCTTTAAATTGGTTTACAAGACGCTCTTCTATTTTACCTGTATTTTCAATTAAATAGCCTAGTTCAACCCCATCGTATATCTTGGTCATTTCCAGACCAACCTCTTTAGGCAAAAGCCTAAAAGTCCCATCTAATTTTATTGCATCAAAAATGACTCTTTCTGGATTAAATGGATTACGATTTACATATAAACTCATTGGTGGAAAGTAATATTTTCCATCAGGCTCTTCTTCATCTTCCATAAAGTCAATGAAAACATTATCATCGTCTTGCTCCCACTTCTCGTATTGCTTGATATAGAAGTTGACGATCCAATTTAAGTTTTCAGTATACTCATCGGTATAGAGAATAATTTGATCGATCTCCTCTCTTAAATTGGATAAGTTTTCAATCCCATCTGAACGATTATCAGACACTCCTCCTTGTTGTTCTATTCCAAAAGAAACGGTTACACCAAAAACGAGAATGATAAATTCAACAATTGACTTTTTAAGCCTGTCAAAGAAATCTTTAATATTAAAACGATCCCCAAGTGTAATAAGGCGAAAAAACCAATTTAAATTTTCTTTTTCAATTCCTGCTGTTTTTCTCGCATTCGCA
Source organism: Flavobacteriaceae bacterium (assembly GCA_030828745.1). Lineage (GTDB taxonomy): Bacteria > Bacteroidota > Bacteroidia > Flavobacteriales > Flavobacteriaceae > MS024-2A. Next base: position 13,058 of record JAURBX010000036.1, read on the forward strand.
TATTCTTCCTCAGAAATAAATCCGTCTTTATTCGTGTCTATTTTATTAAAATCGTCTTTAGTCGCCATAATTATTAGGTTCTACACTTTTTTTTAAAATTTTAGAATAAACGGATTAAGTTCATCCATGTATTTTTATAAATATAATAAATAAGAATATTTCCTGTTTGCTAAAACATAAAAAACATCTTACAGGCAAAGAATAAGGGAAATGGAGTTACTCTTATTTAAAAATAAACGGAAGAGATGGATCATAAATTTGGCTAATGAGCTTAAACAACTCATGCTCAAATGCATCATAAGCTTCAGCATTCATTAAAAGTGGTTCTTTAGTATTGTAACTGATTTTTTTTGAAGCTACTAAAAAAGTGTTTTCAAAGTTTTTTAAAGGAATCACTCCAGCGACACCGCCTTGATCTGGAAATTCAGCTTTTAAAATATAATGGTAGAGCAAGACCTGAAAAAGGGCACTTTTTTTGGAGTCTGAAATAATTTCATTCCAATCGCTAAAAGCAAGATCCGTCCCAGTAACATTTCCTGTTTTATAATCCACAATTCTAAGCACTCCATTTAAAGTATCGATTCGATCCACGGTACCCTTAAAAACAATACGCTTTTGTATGTTTTCTATCCAAACTGGGTTAGAAAATTCATATTCCAATGCTTTAATTATTAATGTATTCCCTTGTGAAACTAACAAACGTTCTTGAATAAGAAATGACTTTAAAATTTTCTCTATCACATTGTAAATGATGAAATTCTTTCCTGTTCTTAAGTCATCGTTTTTATATAAAGAATCGAAATTTTGCTTTAATATAATCGGCAATTTTTCTAAAATCTGATCAAAATCATCTACAGATAAACTTTTATTTAAGAAAGGTAAATAGAGGTCTTCCAAAACTTTATGCATAATAGTTCCTTTATCCATTGCACTCAAATTAGCTTCCAGCGTATCTAAAGGTCTTATTTTTAACATATGTTGCTCATAAAATACATAGGGATTTCGAATGTATAGCGTTAGAGAAGAGGGGGACAACCCTTCTTTAGCTATTGTGTCTAACTGTTCTAAAACCGCTTTTGTTTTACTAGCCTGCTGAATCGAGACAGGTTCGTTTTCGATAGGAAGTTCTACTTGTTTGAAAATTAGTTTATGCTTTGAGGATTTAAAATATTCTAATTGAATTAAAAATCGACTTTTCTCTCCCGAGAATAGGCCTTCCGGAGTTGAATTATATAATAAGCAAACTTTTTTTGATCGTTGTAATAGTCTGAAGAAGTGATATGCATAAAGATGATCTTGTTCAATAAAAGTATTCATCTCGAACTTCTTTTTGACATCAAAAGGAATCAAAGAAGCGGGGGTTTTTCCAAAAGGAATAATTCCTTCATTGACATGGGTTATGATCACATTGTCAAAATCCAACAAACGTGTTTCTAACAAACCCATGATTTGAAGTTTGGAGAGTGCATCTCCAGAAAAATCGAGGGTTTCTTTTTCTAAAAGTAGATCAAATACCATTTTAACATCGTTGAGGGTTGACATAAATGGTCTTGTTTCATGAAGCTTGACTATTTGTTCCCAAAGATCTCTAAAACACGCACTGTAATGAAGTTGGAGTGGATCGTCATCATTTACTAAATAATATTCCTGAATCGCATTTGTTAGCTGCATCATTCGTTCAAGAAAAATCGAAATATTCTTGAAAGGACTAAATATTATTTTTTGAATTTCACCACCTTGAGTCAAGATTTTACTTGCAATAAACAAACGGTTGGATTGTTCAAAGTCTTTCAAAATAGCCTTTATTTTTGATCCTTTCTGATCTAAAATAGAATCTACATAAACTATATGCATAAGCTCCTTAACCAAAAGTAACGGATATCCAGAATCCTCATCATGCTCCAATAATTCAAAAAGAGTAAGAAAAAAATCCGCAAAAGGCGTCCGTTTCAATGGATAACCCATTGTGATATTCCATGGTAACTCTTTTGAAGGTAACGTTGAAAGTGTAGGGTGTAATAAACTTTCATCTCCAAGAGCAATTACAGTAGATTCATCAGGGTTCTTTTCAAACAAGGCTGTTGCTAATTGAACAGCAGCCTTTGCTTGAGTAGTGTTCTTTCCAACACTAATGATTTCAATTTGTTTTTCTGCTGTAAATAATTCAGAAAAAGTATCTTTCTGCTTTGTTTTTAAAGCATTCCACTTTGAATAGTACTGGCGAATAAAGTGACCTGCACCCTGAAAAGGATCATTGAAAAATTGCTGATCGATATCCCATAAAACTTCAGCTTTCCCTGTTGCCAAAAGTTCTTGAAAAATGGTTTCCTCAGCTTTTGTTAGCACGTTAAACCCAACGAAATAATGAAAAGGTAGTTGCTGTTCCGTGTAAAAGGCAAGATTTCTAACCGCTTCACGAAGTTGCATCCCCGCATATCCCTGCTGCTTATTCAATAAATGTTTGTAAAGTAATGTATAAAGTTTAGGGATTTCTTTTTGAAAATCTAGATGCCTATTGGTTAAACGCTCTGTTGCCTCAGGGTCCCATTTATCGATTTCATTGATGGCTCCCATAAAATCAAAAAGAGCATTGGGGTCAGTCAATTGAGAATCAAGTTCATTAAACTCTTGGATTATAGATGGTGCCCAGTTAAAAAACTGATCCATCTTATCCTGCTTCTGTTTTGGAGTATGTTTGAGATAGACATCAAAAAAAGCATACAGTAAATCCAACTTTGAGATTCTCTCAAGACTTGACAGCTCTTTTATAAAATCCTCAATACTAATGATCTCAGGTGCGAGCTTTGGAATAACTATTTCCTTTTTTAAGGCTTCTTTTAAAAAAGTAATGGATCGAATACTAGGAACAATAATCTTAACCCGATCTAACTTATCTTGAGAAGCAGTAATTATTTTAGCAACATCGTCTAAAAAAGTTTGCATCCCTAAATGTAAAAAATCGGGTTAAGCTATCCTCACAATAAATTAAATTTTATTGTCTTATTTTAAATTCTACGCGTCTATTATAGCTTCTTCCTTCAGAAGTACTATTTGTTCTAATCGGACGGGTTTCACCATAACCCAAAGCTTTAAGCTTACTAGAAGGAATTCCTCTCTCAATTAAATAACCTAACACTTTATTGGCTCTTTTTTCAGAAAGCAACTGGTTGCTATCTATTTCGCCAACATTGTCAGTATGTCCTTCAATAATAACTTGCACAATAGGATATTGAATTAAAATGGAATATACCTCTTCAAGTGAATCAGAAGATTCTTTTATCAATACATCTTTGTTGGTTTCAAAAAAGATAATTTGTCCAAACTCTTGAAGTCTTTTAATTATTTCTTCTTCCATTTTTGGACATCCTTCATTGTCAATTAAGCCAACAATCTCAGGACATTCATCCTCACTATCTTGAA
>JAURBX010000165.1 GCA_030828745.1 Flavobacteriaceae bacterium
ACCTGTTCGTGTTCCATTCAGTATTCCAATCACATTTAGATTACAATAGGGATATCCTTTCATAAAATATTTTAAACCCAGCATATTGCTGGGTTTTTTGTTTTTAGTAATTCATCATCGAGGTACGATTATTGTGGTGTAATTACAAAACCCCCAAATTATGGAAACAAAGAAAAACCCCAAAGGCGATTTAAGTAAAAACAGTAGTCTTTACTTTGTAATTGGCCTTGCCTTTATTTTATTGATCTCCTGGCAAGCTATTGAATGGAAAACGTATGAAAAAGATTTGTACGGTTATGAAACTTTAGATGTAGATGAGGAAGACGAAGAGGAAATCCCAATTACAGAGCAACTGAAAACTCCACCCCCACCACCCCCGCCGCCGCCGCCAGCTCCTGAAGTAATTGAGGTGGTAGAGGATGAAGAAGATGTGGAGGAGACGGTGATTGAATCAACAGAAACCAATGAAGAAGAAATTGTTGAAATTGTTGAAGTAGAAGAAGAATTTGAAGAAGTTGATGTTCCTTTTGCCGTAATTGAGGATGTACCTATTTTTCCGGGTTGTGAGAAAGTTGATAAATCACAACGGCGAGCCTGTTTTCAGGAAAAGATGAACAAGCACATACGTAAAAACTTTAGATATCTTGAAATTGCCCAAGAAATGGGAGTTCAGGGACGGGTGTATGTTAATTTTATCATTGCAAAGGATGGTCAAATTACCAACATAAGAATGCGAGGGCCAGACAAAAACTTAGAGAAAGAAGCCCAGCGAATTATTTCTAAATTACCGAATATGATTCCAGGGAAGCAAAGAGGACGTCCTGTTCGTGTTCCGTTTAGTATTCCAATCACATTTAGATTGCAATAAATAAATTAAAGTTTGTTTAAGTATTAAAAGATTTTAAATCTAAATAAGTGATTTGATTGTTCATTGCTTATTTCTCAACTATCTTTGCTCCCTGAATGATGCAGATAGATGCGGCAAAATGATACTCTTACTTCGGCTAATAGTCGGCTAAGCTTAAGTGATTTTTCTCAACTCACTAAGTTTAGGTTGTCAATAACTGTAGTTGTTTCTTCCATTGCGGGGTATTTTTTAGCTGTTGAAACGGTTCATTACCCTACTTTATTATTGCTAGTGATTGGAGGATATGCCATGGTTGGGGCTTCAAATGCTTTCAATCAAGTTTTTGAAAAAGATTTAGACAAATTAATGTTACGTACCCAAAATCGTCCACTCCCTGCTGGGCGAATGCAACCGAATACGGCCTTATTTATTGGAGTGACCCTGACATTGATTGGAATCGGGACTCTCTACGTAATTAATTTAAAAACAGCTTTTTTTGCAAGTTTTTCTATTTTCTTATATGCTTGTGTATACACTCCATTGAAACAAAAAACTTCACTTTCAGTTTTTGTTGGTGCTTTTCCTGGGGCTATCCCTTTCATGTTGGGTTGGGTTGCTGCAACCAATGAATTTGGAATCGAACCCGGAGTGTTGTTTATGATCCAGTTTTTCTGGCAATTTCCACATTTTTGGGCTATTGGATGGCTGATGCACGACCAATACCAAGCCGCAGGATTTAAGATGCTTCCTTCAGGTGCACGTGATCACTCAACAGCTTTTCAAACGGTATTTTATACATTATGGACGGTTGTAATTTCATTGTTGCCCGCTTTTTTATATACCGGCGCTTTGATTCTGTCACTATCTGCTGCAATTGTTGTTGGTTTGTTGGGATTATTCTTTTTGTTTTATGCCCTTCGTTTAATGTTTTTAAAAACAGATCAAGCTGCTCGCTTTTTGATCCGAGCAAGTATTTTATATATTACAGGAATACAATTAGTCTATGTATTGGATAAATTTTTCATCCAATGATAAAAAATAAATAAATATGAATACAAACGATTCTTTGACGGTGAAAAACAATCGAGCAAAAAAAATGATGCTTTGGTTTGGAATGATCAGTATGAGTATGACATTCGCTGGCTTAACAAGTGCTTATGTAGTGAGCAGTTCCCGCTCAGATTGGATTCAACAAATCGAGTTGCCCTTCGCTTTTACCCTCAGTACTTTATTAATTGTTTTGAGTAGTGGAAGTTTTTATGGAGCATTAAAAATGATCCAAGATCAAAAAATAAAGGCGGCTCAAGGTTTGTTAACACTCACATTAGCCCTTGCTATTGCATTTGTTTATTTTCAATTTGAAGGTTTTGGTGCGCTTATTGAACAAGGATATTATTTTACAGGACCTGAAAGTTCGATCACAACATCGTACTTGTATGTTTTGGTTCTCCTTCATTTAGTGCATCTTACGGCTGGAATTGTGATTGTTTTAAACGTTTTTTATAAGACTTTGAGAGTAAAGTATCTTGATGGAAATACCCTAGGATTTGAACTCGCTGTGACCTTTTGGCATTTTCTTGATTTACTTTGGGTATATTTATTTTTATTCGTTTCATTCTACGGTTAAAAATTAATAAATTTGCAAAGAATTTAATATAGTAATATGGAAGTGACTGCAAAAACATCTGTTGACGAAAGCCAAGTTTGGGGGGGAGGTAATAAACCTCTAAACGCCAGCTATGGTAAAATGATGATGTGGTTTTTTATTGTTTCAGATGCCTTGACCTTTACGGGATTTCTCGTTTCTTATGGTTTCTCTAGATTTAAAAACATCAATTCATGGCCTATTGCCGATGAAGTATTTACCCACTTTCCTTTCTTACACGGTGTGGATGCACCCATGTACTATGTTGCCTTAATGACTTTTGTTTTAATCTTTTCATCCGTTACCATGGTATTGGCAGTAGATGC
>JAURBX010000103.1 GCA_030828745.1 Flavobacteriaceae bacterium
CTTGTTAAATATCGCCAAGGAGAATGGGGTTCCTGAAACTGCCTTTTTTATTGACCAAGGGGATCATTTCCATTTACGATGGTTCACTCCAAACATTGAAATGGATCTGTGTGGACATGCAACCCTTGCCACAGCACACTGCTTAAAGACCCTATTAAATTATACCCAAGAAGAGCTTCTTTTTGAAACCTTGAGCGGTACATTGACTGTTGGAATGCATCAGGGAATGTATCACTTGGACTTTCCCTCTCGAATGCCAGTAGCAACTGAACTTCCTGAAATTTTGAAAAACGTACTGAACCTTCTTCCCGCAGAGGTCTATAAAGCTAGAGATTATGTTTTGGTTTACAACACGGAAAAAGAAGTTAAATCAATTCAAATAGACCGACATATTTTTGATCAAATCAATTTAGATCCTGGGGGCATGATTGTTACTTCCCTTGGAGAAAATACAGATTTTGTTTCTCGTTTTTTCACCCCTCAAGCTGCTTTCTTAGAAGATCCTGTAACGGGTTCTGCACATTGTTCTTTAATCCCTTTTTGGGCAAAACGGCTACAAAAAAATGAATTACATGCCTTCCAAATCTCAGAGCGTCATGGAGAATTATTTTGCCAAAACAAAAAAGATCGAGTAATTATTAGTGGGAAAGCAAAAACCTATGCGGTTGGAACCCTAGGGGTGGACTAACAATAACTGTATTTTTTATATCCTTTAAAATCCTCGCTGTTGAACAATTGTATGGGTTTGAATTTTGACTTAGGGTCCTGAATCATCTCTTTTCCTCCAGCTTTTGCTGTAGCCACTCAAAAACGGTAATTACTTCTTGCCTTTTGTTTGAGTAAAAAATATCGATGAGTAAGCTACCCTTTTTAACTTGAATCAGGCGATAATGAGTGGCACTCCAATTTGCAAGAGCAAGTAAAACTAATAACATTCCAGAAACTACATTCAAGACATTTTCTTGCTGAAATAAATAAAAATAGAGTGAAGCAATTAAAAACAAAAGACTAAAAATCAAAAAAATTGGGGCGAGCCACTTCCCTTTATTGTGAATCAAAACGGTCTCCATTTCTGAGTAAAATAATTTTCTAACCGCATGGTCTGATTTTAATTGAAAAGAAATGAAGTCCTCATAAATTTGAATCACCCCTTTTTTTTTGGAAGAAGATGTCAGGGTTTTAATGATTTCCATAGGTCATTGGTTTAGATGTGGGAATAGTTTAATTTTGAATAAATTACAAAAAATTGAAGAAAATCCTTCTCCTTTCTGATACCCATGGACATTTAGATTCAAAAATCACTAAGTATGTCGATCAAGCAGATGAAGTCTGGCATGCAGGAGACATTGGAAAAATTGAGGTCCTCGATGGCTTAGAAGCCCTAAAACCTACTCGAGCGGTATATGGCAATATAGACGGTAATAAAGTTCGCTTGCAAGCCCCAGAGGTGCTTTCTTTTTCTTGTGAAGGAGTGCGTGTGCTAATGACACACATTGCGGGATATCCCGGGAGATATACTCCACAGGCTAGAACTTTGATCTCGCAATACAAACCCAAACTCTTTATTTGTGGCCATTCTCATATTTTAAAAGTCATGCAGGACAAAAAAAACGGACATTTACATATGAATCCGGGAGCTGCGGGCATCTCAGGCTTTCATAAAATTAGAACCCTGCTTCGTTTTGATCTGTCGGAAGGAAAAATTCAAAATCTGGAAGCCATTGAACTCGGTTTGCGAGGGGCTTTATCGAATGCGGTCGATGGAACGCACTAATTTTTCATCTTTTAAAATGGCTCTTCGCGCAAGCAATAAAAGTATACTCTCCAGTAAAGAAATTCCGATAACTATATAAAGAATCATGTCGAAGCTCCCGTTATAGACTTTTTGACCATAGATAATCACAGGGATAAGGTTGAAAAGAATGAGGACAAGACAGACTACCGCTTGTACTTTTCTTTTCCCATATAAAAAAACACATACGAACGAAAGTAATGGAATGGTGTAAAAAATCAGATCAAGCCAATAGATGGAGGCCAGTATTGATTCATTTTCAGGCTGAAGAAATAGGTAAACCAAGGCGCTTGAAAATAAAATTACAAGAAGTAAATAAAGAGATTGTATGCGTTGAATCATAAATACTTTTTTTACAAAATTAACTTTTTTTTAAAAGCTAGATTTTTAAAATAAAATTTGTAATATTGTTGCTTTGCATCTCTGCAGAAATTTGAAGGTAAAATCTAAATCTTCAAATCAATAATCACATAAACTTCATGTACGAAATAGCTACTCTTAAAACAAAGAAACTCCCCGAATTACAAGAAATTGCAAAAAAAATAGGTGTTAAACGAATTGCTGGCTTAAAGAAACTAGACTTAATTTATCAAATCGTTGACTTTATAGCCTCTAAACCCGATGAGGAGCCGGCAGCGACTTCTCCTAAGCCACCTGCGAAAAAAGCAGAGGAGGGACAAGAGAAAAAGGCACCGTTGAAAGTTTTTCCTGTTCAAAAATCCAAACCCAAACCACAGAACGAAAATAAGCAAGGAGCACAAAAGCATCCCAACAACAACAATAAACATCAAAACAAAAATAATCCGCAACAAGGTGGACCCAAAAAGAATGGGAACAACCCGAATGGAAATGGGCATACAAACAATAATCCCAATTCTAATCAAGGAAAAAACAATAACCGCAACGAACCCAATCACAACAAAGACAACCGAAGCCGCTATCGTGAGCCCGATTTTGAATTTGATGGGATCGTTCAAACTGAAGGGGTATTGGAAATTATGCCAGAAGGCTATGGTTTTTTAAGATCCTCTGACTACAACTATTTATCATCACCTGATGATGTGTATGCCTCACAATCCCAAATTCGTTTGTTTGGTTTAAAAACAGGTGATACGGTATTAGGATCAGTTCGCCCTCCCAAAGAAGGTGAAAAATATTTTCCTTTAATTAAAGTGGATAAAATCAATGGTCTTGATCCAAAGGTTGTTCGTGATCGTGTTTCCTTTGAACACTTAACTCCTCTTTTCCCTCAAGAAAAGTTTAATCTTGCGGATAAGTCGAGTACCATTTCTACACGAATTATGGACTTGTTCTCCCCTATTGGTAAAGGACAAAGAGGGATGATTGTTTCCCAACCCAAAACAGGGAAAACCATGTTATTAAAAGATATTGCGAATGCCATTGCAGCAAATCACCCAGAAGTTTATCAATTGATTTTATTAATCGATGAACGTCCCGAGGAAGTAACAGATATGCAGCGTAATGTAGATGGAGAAGTTGTTGCATCGACTTTTGATGAACCCGCAGATCGACACGTAAAAGTGGCTAACATTGTATTGGAAAAAGCAAAGCGTTTGGTAGAATGTGGTCATGATGTTGTCATTCTGTTGGATTCTATTACACGTCTTGCAAGAGCTTACAATACAGTTCAGCCAGCCTCAGGTAAAATTTTGAGTGGTGGGGTTGATGCCAATGCATTGCACAAACCAAAACGATTCTTTGGAGCAGCAAGAAATATAGAAAACGGTGGTTCTCTTTCGATTATTGCTACGGCACTAACAGAAACAGGATCTAAAATGGATGAAGTCATCTTTGAAGAATTTAAAGGAACAGGAAACATGGAACTTCAATTGGATAGAAGAATTGCCAACCGAAGAATATTCCCTGCAATTGACTTAATTTCTTCCAGTACACGTAGAGATGACTTGCTTCTTGATGAAGCGACTATTAAGCGCATGTGGATCATGCGAAAATATTTAGCAGACATGAACCCCGTTGAGGCCATGGAATTCATTAACGATCGTTTTAAGCGCACTCAGAGCAACGAAGAATTCCTGATTTCAATGAACTCTTAGAACAGTTGATACATAAAACTAAAAAAGGCTCCAAATTGGAGCCTTTTTTAATAGAGTAAAAATAAATCTTAAAGGGAAGCTATATGCTTCGCTAACTTAGATTTTAAGTTAGACCCCTTATTGGAATGAATGATATTTCTTTTGGACAGTTTGTCAATCAAAGAAATTACAGTTGGAAATAATTTTTCTGCTTCCTTTTTGTTTGTAAGATCTCTCAATTTTTTAATCGCATTACGCGTAGTTTTGTGTTGGAAACGATTCAAAAGTCTTTTCTTGTTATTTGAACGTATTCTTTTTAAAGCGGATTTATGATTTGCCATATCTTATTTTTAAATTGTAGCCCGTAGGGGAGTCGAACCCCTCTTTCCAGGATGAAAACCTGGCGTCCTAACCGATAGACGAACGGGCCATATTTTTCGTGCGCAAATGTACATGTAAAAATATTATTATACAACCAAAAAGGACACTTAACTATTTTTTTTTTTGAAGTGTGGAAGTTTATATTTTTTACTTTGGATAAACTTTAACAACTTTCTTAATCTAAAACACTATTTTTGTTAAAGTTATGTACCCTAAATCACTAGCCTCAAATGAAAAAATCTACTCTTACATTATTATTTTTTTTATTGACCACAGCGAGTTTATGGTCTCAAAATTATGATACATCAACCACTGATTTAAATTTATCGAAAAATAAAGTTGCAATTGATGGCTATGATTTGATCACCTATTTCACACAAGAAGAACCCTCTGAGGGTTCAAAAGAATGGCAGAGCAACTTTAATGGAGCGCGCTATTATTTCATCAATGAAGCCAATAAATTAAAGTTTGATGCCAACCCCAATAAATTTCTGCCTGAATTTGGCGGTTGGTGTGCTTATGCTGTTGGGGCCCATTCAAAAAAAGTAGAAATTGACCCTGAATCATTTACGGTAGAAGAAGGGAAACTTTATCTTTTTTATAATGGTGTTTTTAATGATACTCGAGAAAAATGGCTCAACAATCATGAGGCATTAAAATCTAAAGCCTATTCCAATTGGAAAAAAATAATTCAATAACCCTAATTAAACCTCCTTCATGAAAACAACACTTTTGTTTGTTTTAAGACTCATCGTTGCCATCATCTTTTTTCAATCCCTTTACTTCAAATTTACCGGACATCCTGAAGCAATGCACATTTTTAGTAAGCTTAATGCCGAACCTTGGGGAAGAAGGATTTTGGGTATTCTAGAACTTGGAGTTGGGCTAGCTTTGTTGTTTCCTAAAACACAATTACTTGCTTCTTTTGCAGCCCTTGGACTCATGATGGGCGCTATTGGAACTCACTTATTTACCCCTGTAGGAATTATCGTCAAATGGGATGGAAACTCTGACAATGGACAATTGTTTGTAATGGCATTGATATCGCTTGTCTCAATTTTGATATACTTAATTCTTTATAGTAAAAAACAAAATCTAACTGTTTATCAATTGATCTCTAAAGAGATTTTGAAAAGAAGTGAATGAAAAAGTTAGTTTGGAAAAGAGTATATATGCCTGAATTTTGGCCTTTTTGGATCTTTTACTTTCCAGCCTATTTCTATTATTTCTTGTTGGCAATTAAATCAAAACGTTGGGTATACTTTTCTAACTTAAATTCAAGCATGAAACTTGGAGGCGCATTTCTGAGTTCTAAGAATGAATATCTAAAACAACTTCCAAAGAGATGGACTCCCATAACCTTAGTCATTAACAATGCAATCTCCCTCTCTGAAATAAAAAAACTACTGCGCTTAAAACAATTGCATTTCCCTTTAATTATCAAGCCTGATAAGGGCGAACGTGGAAAGGGAGTTGAAAAATTAGAGTCTATTGACATGCTCTCAAACTACCTCAATCAATATAAAAATAATGACACTTTATTAATTCAAGAATTCATTGATTACCCCATTTTACTGGGTGTTTTATTTTATTGGGACACAGAGGGAAACCCAAGATTAGCTCAAGAGGTGAAAAATCTTTTTGTGAAATTGAAGGAAACGGAAAAGACACCCTTAAAAAATTAGTTCTAAATAATTATAGGGTGAAACATCGTGAAAAAATAATTCAAACTCGATTTAAAACACGTTGGAATTCAATCCTTCCTTGTGGCGAAAAGCTGTTAATTGAACCCATCGGAAATCACAACAGAGGAACTGTTTTTCTTGATGCAAGAGCAAAATTTACTTCAGAAATGTTGAATTGGGTAGCACAAACTGCTAAATCAATTCCTGATTTTGACTATGGTCGTTTTGATTTAAAAATAAATAACTGGGATGCTTTTCGAGATCAAACTGGCATTAAGGTCATGGAAGTCAATGGAGTAAATTCAGAACCGATCCATATTTACGACCCCAACTATTCCTATTGGAGAGCACAAAAAGACATTGTTTATCAAATACAAATTATTTTTGAACTCAGTCAACAAAAATTAAAAGAAAAAAAACAACCCCAATCTTTAATCCAATTTATTAAAGGCGTCATTGAACTTTCAAATAAAAAACACCCTCCCCTAATTCTTAAATCATGAATATAAATCCTCACAAAATAGTACTGAACGATCTAAGGTTATTATTACAAAATATTGACTCAGATGCATTTATAAAGAAAAACAAAATCCTTTCTGGTGCCTCAATTGGGGAACAATTTAGACATATTATTGAATTTTATCAATGTTGCTTACAGCAACATAAAAATACCTTCGTTAATTATGACCTAAGATTACGAAACAAAGAGCTTGAGACAAATAAAACAAAAGGAATAGAAGCTGTAGACTTTCTTTTCGAGGTCTTAAATAAACTTGAAAATAAAGATGACACAAATCTAATAATGAGAAGTGTACTTGAAAATGAGGAGGA
>JAURBX010000052.1 GCA_030828745.1 Flavobacteriaceae bacterium
ATGAAAGCTTTTAAAGATACGGATGGGAAACTTTGGTTGTTTCGTCCAAAAGATAATTTTGACCGAATAAATCTTTCTGCCAAACGTCTTCAAATTCCAGAATTTCCAGAATCCTATTTCTTTGAAGGCATGAAAAACTTAATAAAATTGGATCAAGATTGGGTAAAATCAGGAACGGGTAACTCGCTGTATATTCGACCTTTTGTTTTTGCCAGTCAACCCAGCGTTCAGGCATCCGCTTCAATGGAATATGTTTTTATGATCATCTGTGCTCCAGTAAAATCCTATTATACGGGAGGAGAAATCAATGTGTTAATTGCAGAAGAATATAGCCGTGCTGCGAATGGTGGTGTTGGATTTGCTAAAGCTGCTGGAAACTATGCAGCTCAATTCTACCCCACTTCTGAAGCTCTTAAAAAAGGGTTTCAACAAATTATCTGGACCGATGCCAGCAATCATGAGTACCTAGAAGAAGCAGGTACTATGAATATATTTTTTAAAATAAAGGGGACACTTGTAACTTCGCCCACCAATGATCGGATTTTAGACGGTATCACAAGAAAGAGTATTATTAGCATTGCCAAAAAAGACGGAATCCCAGTCGAAGAAAGACCCATCAAAGTGAGCGAAATTAAAGAAGCACATGAAAACGGTACACTTGAAGAAATCTTTGGAACGGGAACTGCAGTAGTCGTTCTTCCAATTCACAGTTTTTCACATCAAAATAAGTCATACAGTCTTCCCAAAGAAACGCCTCTTGCGCTACAACTGAAAGAAAAATTAGTGGGTATCCAATACAATACAGGTGAAGATCCGTTCAATTGGAGACAAGCTGTAGATTAGTCTGAAGCCAGAATCTTAGCCAAGTCGGGTTTAAAATAATTGGGGCCTTTTAAAACTTTACCATCCGCTCGATAAATAGGTTTACCATCCGCACCCAACTTACTCATATTACTCCGTTGTATTTCATCAAAAATAGCCTCCATTTTATCTTGAAAGCCGTGCGAAATAATGGTGCCACACAAAATATAAAGCATATCCCCCAGGGCATCGCCAATTTCCACAAGATCATTTTCTTCAGCGGCTTGTAAATATTCTTCGTTTTCTTCCTTCATTAAATGGTAGCGCAACTCGACAATATTTTTTGGTAAATTCGCTTGTGGCTTATTTTCAATTCCTAGCCCATAAGCTTCATGAAATTCGGTTACTGCGTCCATGGGTTTTTTAATCATAATTATAAAAGATGTTAATGGTTTATTTATTTCTAAATTTAGACAAAATTTAAAAAAATGTTTTCTTTTGGACAATTGATTTTTGGGCTTTGTTTTTTCATTGCATTTGTAGCAGTCATTATTTACTCTTACAAAGCGGACAAAAAAAATCTACCCACATATTTTAAAGGGAGTTATAAAATCCTCTTAGGATTCTTAGTCGCGTTTAGCCTGATGGTTCTTATCAAATACCTAACTCAAAAATGAAAACAGTTTTATTAATTTTTTTAGGAGGAGGCATTGGAAGTGTTTTTCGTTATCTAACCACTAAATTGATTCCTATTGCTAAAGGGGCTTTCCCTTGGCCTACCCTAATCGTTAATCTTTTGGGGTGTCTTCTTATCGGACTATTTATAGGTTGGTCCCTAAAAACCAACTCACTTCGGTCTGATCATTATTTTTTTATTGCCGTAGGATTTTGTGGGGGACTTACCACTTTTTCTACATTTAGCCTTGAAGGACTTGAGTTCCTTAAAACAGGGAACTACAGTACCTTTTTTTCTTACACCTTATTCAGTCTTATCGGAGGACTTATTATGGTTGCTTTAGGTTTTTCAATAATTCGACTTACAAATTCGTAAGGAAAGACCTTTTTTTTAACATTTTCATAATTTTTTATATTGATTTTTATTACACCCTCATTTATTTAGGGTAATAATTTAAAAAAAGATAAAAAATAATTTACACCCCCCTTTTTTTAGGGGGTCATTAATTATATAAATCTATTTTTGACAAAATCTTTAACTATTAATTATGAAAAATTTGAAAAACTTATTTATTCTTGGACTCACAATTACACTGTTTAATACCTCAGTGGTATCAGCCCAAGAAACAGACGAAACAGAAGAAGCTCCAAGTTTCAATTTTAGCGGAACGGTAGACACTTATTTTAGAGCCAGCTTTACTGAGGATCCCGTTGCGCCCGGAACTTCTTTTGCCAACCTGAATGGCTTTGCTCTAGGTATGGCAAATTTCATTGTTTCATATGAAGGAGAAAAATCAGGATTTGTTGCTGATGTTGTCTTCGGACCTAGGGGCTCAGATGCGGTTTTTGGATCGGTAGGAAATTCCTCAGAGGTCGTAAATCAATTATATGCATATTACAATATTGCTGATGGGGTGAAAATTACATTAGGAAACTTCAATACTTTTTTAGGATATGAAGTGATCTCGCCCGCAGCTAACTTTAACTACTCTACCTCATACATGTTCTCTTACGGTCCTTTTTCTCATACAGGAGTAAAAGCTGATTTTACACTATCAGAAGATGTGTCATTGATGTTGGGTGTTTTCAACCAAACGGATCAAACGGAAGCAAATTACGATCGCTACACTGCCTTCGGTGCTCAGCTTGGCCTTTATGGTCAATACATCAACTTATTGGCTGGGGAAGATTATTTACAACTAGATTACACAGGTGGGTTTGATTTATCTGACAGCTTCTTCTTAGGGATTAATGCCACTACTGCCACCCTAGAAGGTGATACCGGATTTGCTGGGGTTGCTTTATATCCTCAACTTACTACTTCAGACTCATTCGCTATTGGTCTGAGAGGTGAATTTTTCTCTGAAACTGATGGATTTGGTGCTTTAGTAGGAGATGGAGATGCAGATAATTTTTCACTAACACTAACAGGAAGTTATACTTCGGGAAACTTTATTTTCAAACCTGAATTTAGAATCGACGCTGCATCATCAGAAATCTTCGCTATTTCGCCAACAGAAACTGCCGATAGTCTTGCATCGTTTGTAGTTGCAGCTATTTACTCTTTCTAATATAAATCCTTAAAACATTTATTATGATAAATTCATTACTTATTAATTTACCTCTTATTATACAGGATACGGCAGCTATCGAAGGCGACATGGGTATGCTATGGATGCTCCTCTCAGGTATCCTTGTGTTCTTCATGCAAGCTGGGTTCACATTGGTTGAATCAGGTATGACCCGATCAAAAAACGCGGTTAACATTGCCATGAAAAACATCTTAGACATTTGTATAGGTTCATTGACCTACTGGTTTGTCGGGTATTCTTTAATGTACGGAGACACCTCAAACGGTTGGTTCTTTTGGAGCGGTATCATGAAAGGAGATGGAGCTGATCTATTCTTCCAAACCATGTTCGCTGCTACCGCTGCAACTATTGTGTCGGGTGCAATCGCTGGGAGAACAAAATACTCAACTTATGCAATATTTTCTGTTGTAATGACGGCGATCATCTATCCAATTGCTGGGGGATGGCAATGGCAAGGGTCAGGTTGGTTAACCGATCTAGGGTTTATTGACTTTGCAGGTTCTTCTATTGTTCATGCAGTAGGTGGATTTGCCGCTCTAGTTGCCGCATTCATGGTAGGACCAAGAATAGGGAAATATGTAGACGGTAAAGTAGTACCAATTCCTGGCCACAACCAAATTTTGGCCACCTTAGGAGTTTTTGTACTCTGGTTGGGATGGTTTGGATTTAACGGTGGATCACAACTTGCCTGGGGTGGTGATGATGCCATTGGAGCTTCTGCTGTGATTGTTGTAACTAACCTTGCCGCTGCAGCGGGTGCTATGGGCGCCCTTATTACAACTTGGTTATGGTATGGAAAACCAAACTTAGCTCAATCATTAAATGGTGCTCTCGCAGGTTTAGTAAGTATTACTGCTGGATGTGGAAACATGTCTGAAGGAGGTGCTGTATTGGCTGGGCTTCTTGGAGGGGTTATCGTTGTCTTTTCAATCGAGTTTATTGAGAAAAAACTTAAAATTGACGATGCAATTGGAGCAGCTTCTGTTCACGGAGTTGCAGGTTTCTGGGGAACAATTGTAATTGGTCTTTGGGGAGTTGATGGCGATACTGGTATTGGAATATTTAATGGTGGCGGAGCTGATCAATTAATTGCTCAATTAACCGGTGCTTTTGCCTACATGATTTGGGCGATACTGTTATCCTCTATCGTATTCGGGATCTTAAAGTACACTATTGGTCTTCGTGTTACTGAAGAAGAAGAAATTGCTGGATTAGATATTTCCGAGCACGGTTCTATTGCCTATCCAGGAAAAAGAGACAGATAGAAATTTATCTAATTAGATGTAATTAAATTAAATTAAAAAAAACTCCCGTATAAGCGGGAGGTTTTTTTATTTAATGTCGCTTAGATATAATATTAATTATAATTTGCGTTTTCTTAAAAATTAAACATAAAGTTCATGAAAAAAATTGAAGCAATTATTCGGAAATCAAAATTTGATCAAGTGAAAGAATCACTTCACAACGTTGAAGTAAACTTCTTCACCTACTGGGATGTA
Organism: Flavobacteriaceae bacterium; assembly: GCA_030828745.1. Lineage (GTDB taxonomy): Bacteria > Bacteroidota > Bacteroidia > Flavobacteriales > Flavobacteriaceae > MS024-2A. The sequence continues at coordinate 4,568 of JAURBX010000052.1, forward strand.
ACTGGAGTTGGCAACGAAAAAGAAGGACACGTCTATCGTGGAATTAGCTACAGCACTTCTGAAATCCAAAGGCGCTATCTGTCCATTGTAGTAAATGATGATTTTGTACAACCCACTATTGACGCTATCATAAAATCAGCAGCTACAGACAATGTAGGTGATGGGAAAATTTTTGTTTTACCCGTAGATGAGGCTTACAGAATTAGAACTGGAGAAAAAGGAAATAAATCATTGAATTAACTATAAACGTAACTACTATATTATGGAAAGTATTGCACTTTTTACTGCAAATAACGTATGGATGATGATCTGTACAGCCCTCGTCTTTTTTATGCACCTGGGTTTCTCATTCTTAGAAATTGGATTGACACGCCAGAAAAATACAATTAACATTTTATTTAAAAATTTTTTCATTATTTCCGTTGGTCTTCTTCTCTATTGCCTTGGTGGATTCAATCTAATGTATCCTGGCTTTGAAGAGGGATCATTAGGGATTTTAAAATTTGCCGGTTTTGGAATCGCTGCACCTGAAGGCGGCATGACTGCTGAGTATGCAAGTGGAGGGTACACTTGGTGGACTGACTTTTTATTTCAGGGCATGTTTGCAGCCACTGCAGCAACTATTGTTTCGGGAGCTGTAGCTGAACGCATCAAGCTAAACGCATTCATGCTATTTTCCATCTTCTATGTTGGTCTTGTTTATCCGATCATCGGATCATGGAAATGGGGTGGTGGATTTTTAGACTCTTGGGGATTTTATGATTTCGCAGGGTCAACCTTAGTTCATTCTGTAGGCGGATGGGCTGCACTCGTTGCTATTTATTTATTGGGTGCTCGTATCGGTAAATTTAACAAAGACGGAAAACCCAATGCTATTCCCGGTCACAACATACCCTTAGCAGCAGCGGGTGTGTTAATTCTTTGGCTTGGATGGTTTGGATTTAATGGGGGCTCTGTGCTCTCTGCTGATCCAGAATTAACTTCACTAACACTTGTAACTACCTGTTTGGCTGCGGCTGCAGGTGGAGTTTCTGCTGCAATATTTTCTAATTTAATGTACAAAAATTTTGACTTGACAATGTTTATGAATGGCGTTTTAGGAGGGCTTGTAGGTATTACAGCTGGCGCAGATCAAATGAGTCCTTCAGACGCTATTCTCATTGGACTCATTGCAGGGGTAATTATCGTTCTCGGAGTTGCACTGATTGATAAATTGAAACTGGATGATCCCGTAGGAGCTGTCGCTGTTCATTTAATCTGTGGAATATGGGGAACACTCGCCGTTGGAATTTTTGGAGCGATGGCAAGTTTTGAACAGTTCTTGATTCAATTAGCCGGTGTCGGGATTGTGGGTGCATTCTCTGTGATCTCAGCCGGAGGGATTATATTGACTCTAAAACATACAATTGGGATCCGCGTTAGTGCTGTGGAAGAATCAAAAGGTTTAGATTTAGCAGAACATGGAATGGATGCTTATGCAGACTTCCGACTAAATCAACATTAATACTGATTGAAAAACTGAATTTTAATACTTTAAAACCTCTTGATGAATCAAGAGGTTTTTTTTTGTTTATCTTAGGAAAAATTTAAATAATGAGAACATCTTTTATTTTATTCTCCTTTATCTTTCTGTCCCAAACTTTAATATTTGCCCAAATCACAAAGACTACAGAAGGTCCCTTTTCACAATTGATTATCAGAGGCGCAACACTAATAAATGGTAATGGCGCCCCTCCCATCGGCCCTGTAGATATTACCGTGAAAGAAGATAAAATTACAGCTATTGATGTAGTCGGGTATCCCGGAGTTGTAATACAAGAGAACAAAAGACCTAAGCTAAAAAAAGGGGGGAAAGAAATTGATGCAACTGGAATGTTTATCCTCCCTGGATTTATTGATATGCATGGACATATTGGAGGTGTTTCGCAAGGAGCAGATTGGGATTATGTTTTTAAACTTTGGCTATCACATGGAATAACAACAGTTAGAGAGCCAAGTGGAAGAGGAATCGAATATGCGGTTGATTTAAAAAAAAGAAGTTTAAAAAATGAAATTATTGCACCTCGAGTGATCGCATATACAGGTTTTGGACAAGGAAGCAAAAGTCCGATAAGCACTGAAGAACAAGCGCGAGAATGGGTCCGTCAAAATGCAAAAAATGGAGCCGATGGGGTTAAGTTTTTTGGTGCTGAGCCTAAAATCATGTCGGCAGCATTGGATGAAAATAAAAAATTAGGCTTGCGTTCTGCGGCTCATCACGCTCAACTTAGTGTGGCACGATGGAATGTTTTACATTCTGCTAGATCTGGATTAACGACGATGGAACATTGGTATGGACTTCCCGAAGCACTTTTTAACGATCGTACCGTTCAAGATTATCCCCTAGATTATAATTATCAAAACGAACAGCACCGTTTTGGAGAGGCAGGAAAACTATGGAAACAGGCAGCTAAACCCTATTCAGAACATTGGAATTCTGTTATGAATGAATTAATCTCCCTTGACTTCACTATGGTTCCAACCTTTAATATCTATGAAGCCAGCAGGGATCTTCATCGTGCGAGAAGAGCAGAATGGCACGAGAATTACACCCTACCCTCGCTGTGGCGTTTTTACCAACCCAGTAAAATCTCTCATGGATCGTACTGGCATTATTGGGGAACAGAAGAAGAAGTGGAATGGAAAGAGAATTACCAACTCTGGATGACGTTTATCAATGAATACAAAAACCGAGGCGGACGGGTTGCAGCAGGTTCTGATTCTGGATTTATCTTTCAACTTTATGGCTTTGCTTACATCCGTGAAATGGAATTACTCAGAGAAGCTGGTTTTCATCCCCTTGAAATTATTCGGGCTGCTACATTGAATGGTGCCGAAGCTCTAGGAATTTCAGACGAAATAGGTTCCATAGAAATAGGAAAAAGTGCTGACTTTGTGATTGTAGAAGAAAATCCTTTGCAAAACTTTAAAGTGCTTTACGGTACTGGAGCGATTAAACTTAACGAAGACAATGAGGTCGTTCGTGTAGGTGGTGTTAAACATACCATTCGTCAAGGTGTAGTCTATGATGCAAAACAACTTCTCAACGAAGTCAAGCAAATAGTAGATGAAGCTAAAGCTAAAGAAAAATTTAAAATTACTCAACCCGGAAATTAATATTACATGAATACCCATTCCAGTCGCTTTATTTTATTAATGCATTGCCCAGACCAAAAGGGAATCATTGCATCTGTGACCAACTTTATACATCAACGCAATGGAAATATTGTTTACATTGACCAGTATGTGGATCGTTCACAAGAAACCTTTTATATGCGTATTGTTATTGAAGGTAAAATCAAAACAATCGACTTTCAGGCGTTTAAAAGTCACTTTGCATCAGAACTAGGAACCTCTTTTCAACTGAAATGTAGTTTCTATCAAGAAGAGAAATTACCGAAAATGGCAGTGTTTGTCTCTAAATATGATCACTGCCTCTATGATATCTTAACTCAGCAACGTTCTGGAAAATTGAAGTGTGAAATCCCTTTTATCATAAGCAATCACATAGATTTGGAAGGAATTGCAAAGCAATTTAACATCCCCTTTTATCACATTCCTGTGACCAAAGAAAATAAAAAATCTGCGGAAGAAAAACAATTAGAAATTTTAAACCAACATGATGTCGACTTCATCGTTTTGGCACGTTATATGCAAATTGTCTCCTCAAAATTAATTGATTTATATCCTTCAAAGATCATCAACATTCACCATTCTTTCCTGCCCGCATTCCCAGGAGCAAAACCTTATCACTCCGCCTTCAACAGAGGAGTAAAGATTATTGGTGCAACCAGCCATTATGTAACTGAAGAATTAGACGCTGGCCCCATTATTGAACAAGACATTAGTCGTGTTTCACATGAGCATGAAGTAGTTGATCTAATTAACAAGGGACAAGATTTAGAACGTATGGTTTTACTTAGGGGTCTGAAATTGCATTGCGATCGTAAAATCATGGTTTATAATAACAAAACCGTAGTATTCAACTAGTCTTTGAGAAGGAAAGACAACAACTGGCTGTTAAATTCCTCTGGTTGATCGATATTTACAACGTGTCCTGAGTTTGCTAGTGTTATCAAACTAGAAGATTCATGTACTGCAACAAATTTTTTCACGAAAGGTAAAAACATATAATCTTGTGAGCCCATGATATATAAAATTGGGGTTCTCACTTCTTTATCCCTAATTCGTTTGAGTACAGGAAGTATATTGGCCGTCAATCGATACCATCGCTTAAATTCGTTATGGGAAATCTTTTTCGCTTCTTTAATAAAAAGTGCTCTAGAATTTCTATGCGCCTTGTATGGCATAATTACGTATGCAAAGAAGGTATAAATCCAAATAAAAGGTAAAATGCTTTGCGTTAGCTTTCCCATGATCATAAGAAATCTCGATTGCAAGTTTAAGTTTAAAATAGCACCCCCCAAGCCTATTTTTTCCACACGACTACTGTGCTTTTGAAGCATCTTCTGTATTAAAATACTCCCCAATGAAATGCCTACAAAATGTGATTTTTTAATTTTATTTTCATCTAAAACATTCAGAATATCATCAATAATAATATTGAAGGTATATTCAGTTCCTTCAGGAGAAACCTCAGACTTTCCATGCCCACGAAGATCAATTAAAAGAACATTGAAATAGGCTTTAAAAAAACGAACTTGATTGAACCAAATTGAAGAATTTCCTCCAGCTCCATGGATAAAACATATCCATTTCTTAGAATCATTTTCGGCGGAATATATTGAATGATAAAGCACTAAACGATTCCTTTTTCTTTTAAATAAATTGCCATTTCTTCCTGAAGACGAGACGCTTCTCGGGCAGCAGCTTCTGCAAAATCAGTTTCTTGAGAACAATATAATATCCCTCTTGAAGAGTTTACTAAAAGTCCACATTGGGAATTCATACCCGCTCGTGCTACCTCAGCTAAATTACCACCTTGCGCCCCTACTCCAGGAACAAGAAGAAAAGAATCAGGAACTAATTTCCGAATTGAAGTTAATGCTTCAGCTTTGGTAGCCCCTACAACATACATCAGTCGATCTGCATTGGCCCATGTTAAACTGGTTCTCAAAACCTTTTGAAATAATGCTTCGTTGTTTTCTTTTGTAAATTGAAAATCAGAGGCTCCGGGGTTGGACGTTAGTGCCAAAAGTATGGCGTGTTTTCCATCGAATTTCAAAAAGGGCTCAACGGCGTCTTTACCCATGTAGGGTGCAACCGTAACTGAGTCGGCATTATAGGTCTCGAAAAAAGCTTTGGCGTAACAACTCGCTGTATTGCCAATATCTCCTCGTTTTGCGTCCGCAACCGTAAAATGATCTGGAAAATTAGAGTTCAAATATTCCATTACTTTCTGGAAAGCCTTCCACCCCTGAACTCCGTAGGACTCGAAAAAGGCGAGATTAGGCTTGTACGCAACCGCATAGTTATGTGTTGCATCAATTATTGCTTTTGCAAAAGAAAAAATTGGATCTGCAGTTCCTTTTAGATGTTCAGGAATTTTATTTAAATCAATATCAAGACCTACACAAAGAAAGGATTGTTTTTTCTTTATCTGATCCACTAGTTCTTCCTTCGTCATAGTACTTCTCCAGCTTCTTTAAGTTTTTCTGTATTTTGATGTAACTGAAGCTCATCAATCAGTTTTTGAACATCTCCATTAATTACATTGGGAAGATCATAAAGTGTCAAGCCTATGCGATGATCCGTGACTCTTCCTTGTGGATAATTATAAGTTCTAATTTTAGCAGATCGATCTCCAGAGGAAACAAGTGTATTTCTTTTTTCAGAATCCAGAGCTAATTTTTTTGAAAGCTCCAATTCGTATAATCTTGAACGCAATACTTTCAGAGCTTTATCCTTATTTTTATGCTGTGATTTTTGATCTTGACATTGCGCTACGATACCCGTGGGCTCATGTGTTAAACGCACAGCAGAATAGGTCGTATTTACAGATTGACCTCCGGGTCCAGAAGAACAAAAATAATCCACTCTTACCTCGTTCATATCTATCTCTACATCAAACTCTTCCGCTTCTGGCAACACCATTACCGTAGCGGCAGAGGTGTGTACTCGACCTTGTGTTTCAGTTTGAGGAACACGCTGAACTCGGTGAACCCCTGATTCATATTTTAAAGTGCCATAAACATCTTCTCCTGAAACTTCGAAGATGACTTCTTTAAAACCACCTGCTGTTCCTTCACTTGAATCCACAAAACTAACTTGCCAGTTTTGTGCTTGGCAATATTTGGTATACATACGATACAAATCACCTGCAAAAATACTTGCCTCATCACCTCCTGTTCCTGCTCGAATTTCAACCACAACATTCTTGGCATCTTCAGGGTCTTTGGGGATTAATAAAAACTTTATGTCTTCCTCTAGCTTTGGAAGTTTTTCCTTTGCAGAATCAATCTCCATTTTAGCCATCGCAATCATTTCTTCATCTTGCTCTTCTTTTAAAAGGAGTTCTGCTTCCTCAAGATTAGATAAGAGAGTTTTATATTGGTTCATCTTTTCAACCATAACCGATAGATCCTTATATTCTTTGTTGAGCTGAATATATCGCTTTTGATCTGTGATTACATCAGGCTGAATGATTAAGTCAGAGACTTCATCGAATCGCTGCTGAATGATTTGAAGTTTTTCTATCATGATGGTGTAAATTTACAAATTGTCCCGCAAATTATCGTTAGAATCTTAAGTTAAGACAATTAGACCATTAGTTGTAATCAAAAATACCGTAGGGTGTTTCTAAAGTTAATTTTTTATTAGGCGCTGCCTCTACTCGTCCGACAACTTGCGCATCCACATTAAAAGATTTTGAAATCGCTATCATTTCTTCCGCCTTATCTGGAGAAACATACAATTCCATTCGATGTCCCATATTAAAAACCTGATACATTTCTTTTCC
>JAURBX010000062.1 GCA_030828745.1 Flavobacteriaceae bacterium
TACTTAAGGCTGAAGTGCTTAAAATCAAAGAAAACAAGTCCACTTCTGTAGTTCAAACAGATAAAGGAATCTTTGAATCTGAAAAAGTATTCAATAGCATTTTCAATCCAAAAGCGCTGTACAACCAGAAAAAATATCCTGCACTCAACCAACATTTTATTGGCTGGTTTATTAAAACAAACACCCCTATGTTTGATCCTGAAAAGGTGCTTTTTATGGATTTTGATATTCCACAACAAGGAAAAACCCGTTTTTTATATCTCCTCCCTACAGATGAAAAACATGCACTCGTTGAATATACTTTATTTTCAGAGGATCTACTTCAAAAGGAAGAATACGAAACTGGAATCATCAACTATTTGAATGCTCAGGGAATTTCAGACTTTGAAATAGAAGAAAAAGAACAAGGAAATATTCCCATGAGTTGTTTCCCTTTGGAACAATTCAACACGCCTAATCTTTTAAATATTGGAACGGCTGGAGGGTGGACCAAAGCCAGTACTGGATTTACTTTTAAAAACACAGAACGTAAAATAAATCAATTGGTTTCCTTTCTAAAAACTGAAAAAAACTTAAATCAATTTCAAACCAGAAATAGATTCCGATTTTACGATTTACTTTTTTTAGATGTATTATTAAAATATAATGAACAGGGAAGTAGATTATTCGAGCGAATGTTTGCTAAAAATCATCCCCTAACTATTTTTCGCTTCTTGGATGAAAAGACTACTTTATCGGAGGATTTAAAAATTCTTTCCTCGTTTACATTCGAACAAATTAGGTGGTTTTTAAGTGCACTTTTTAAGCGCATTCTCTAAAATTTTCGTTCCATCAAATTATTACCAAAGGCTTTTAATGTCTTTTTTCCATCGTCTGAAATCTGAATCTCTTCTAATTTTTCAAAAGCCAGTTGAGTATATTTAGATACTAATTTTTGACTTGCAAGAGCAGCGCCAGTAGAATCAAAAATAGCTTTTACAGCAGTGATTTTATCCGTTTTATTCCCATCAAAACTAAACCATTCAATCAAAGTTTTCTTTTCCAAGGGTGATCCAAGTTCCATGGCTTTATGATATAAAATGGTTTTTTTGTTTTCAATAATGTCACCTCCTACTTGTTTTCCAAAATCTTTAGGATCTCCATAAGCATCTAAATAGTCGTCTTGAATTTGAAATGCTAATCCCAACAATACTCCAAAATCGTAGAGTTTTTCTGCTTCTTGATCGGTTGCATTTCCGATCCATGCCCCGGTTTTGAGTGCATGACCCACTAAAACAGCCGTCTTAAGCTTGATCATTTCCAAATAGGCTGAGATTGAAACTGTTGTTTGTGTCTCAAAATCAACATCATATTGCTGGCCCTCACATACTTCAAGCGCTGTTTTACTCAATTGTTTATTGAGCTTTCCGTACAAAGGATCTCTGTACATCTCTAGACATTGATAGGCTTGAATCAACATGGCATCCCCAGAGAGAATACCCGTATTCGTGTTCCACTTTTCGTGAACGGTAGTTTTTCCTCGTCGTAAAGGAGCAGCATCCATTATATCATCATGCATTAAAGTGAAGTTGTGAAAAATCTCCACTGATAACGCTGCTGACAAAGCATCTTTTGGGTCATTTCCAAATGCATCGGTTGCCATTAAGGTTAAAAGTGGACGCAAGCGTTTCCCTCCCAATTGTAAAATATAGCTTATTGGAGTATACAGTCCTTTGGGTTCTTCTTTTTGTTTGTTTCCCTCTAGAAAGGAGGAAAAAAGCTGCTGGTATTTATGTAATGACACTTTGTTTTTTTTTGTAAAAATAGGATATTTATGATTACCCGAAGACTATAAAAACTTTAGAAACTTTTTTTGTGTATAAAGTTTCCTTGTGTATCTTTGCAAAAAAAATGTGATGGAAAAAGAAATTGTCAAACAAGCGATTTCCCTTTTTTTACAATATGGATTTAAAAGCGTCACCATGGACGACATTGCGCAGCACATGGGAGTGTCTAAAAAAACTATTTATGTTCATTTTCCAAAAAAAGAACAGCTTGTTTTAGAAAGTTCAATGAATCACTTTGATTTAATCATTGAACGTATCATAAGTATCTCAAAGCATTCTAAAGACCCAATCATTGAACTTTATCAGCTCAAAAAAGAAGCAATGAACTATTTGTCAAATGAAAAAAAATCTCCACAATATCAACTTCAAAAATATTACCCTAATATCTATTCCAAATTGAAGGAAAAGGAGTTTAAGGCCTTGGGAAATTTGTTTGCTTCAAGTATTGTCAAGGGAATAAAAACAGGCTTATTCCGTCAAGAACTGGATATTGATTTTGTTTTGAGAATTTTCTTCAATGGAATCAGAGGGATTCGAGATATTAATCTTTTTCCAATCGAACAATATAATATAGACGAGCTGATGATTAGCTTTTCCGAATATCACCTTCGAGCAATATGCACACCTGCAGGAACGTTAAAACTAGAAACCTACAAAAAAGAAATGAACCTATGATAAAAAAAATAATCCTCATCCTATGCGTTGGTTTTGGCACCTTGCATGCCCAAAACCTCCCCGAATCCGTTTCATTGGAAGAAGCCGTTGCTTATGGTTTAGAAAATAATCGTAGTGTTATTAACGCAAACCTAGAGGTACAGAAAGCTTACAAGGAAAAATGGAAAACCATTGCCATTGGACTTCCTCAAATAACAGCAGAGGCAGACTATCAGAACTTTATTGAACTTCCTACCTCCTTAATCCCTGCTCAATTTTTTGGAGGTAAAGAAGGGGAGTTTGCAGAAGTTCAATTTGGAACCCCTCAAACCATGAGAGCAGGGGTTACTTTAAACCAATTAATTTTTGATGGTTCCTATTTGGTTGGTCTTGAATCCATAAAAGTGTATTTAAATATTTCTGAGAATTTGTTGGAAAAAACCGTTCTTGAAATTCGTAAAAATATAATCAACAGCTACTTTTCTGTTTTATTGACGCGTGAAAACATTCTTTTTTTAGAAAAAAATAGAGCTAATTTAAAAACCAATTTGGAAGAGCTAACCCAGTTATTTCGAAATGGTTTTGAAGAAGAAGAAAGTGTGGAGCAGCTCCGTTTAACTTTATCCAGTGTAGAAACTCAATTGCGTTATGCCCAAAACGTAGAGCGCATCACTTTAGACATGTTAAAACTATTGATGGGGTTCCCAACCCAATCCCCTTTATTTTTAAAAGATGAGTTGGATACGCTCACAACAGCAAGTCTTTTCGAATTTCCCACTGAAACAGCACCTAAAATAGAGAATAATATTGATGTCAAAATTGCGCAAAACAACTTTGCCTCTGAAGGCTTATTATACAAACTTGAACGATCAAAAAATATGCCGCGTCTCTCTGCCTTTTTGAATGGAAATTATACCGGTAATAGTGAGACCTTTAGTTTTACAGAAGCCAACCAGAAATGGTTTGGAGCTTCCATGCTTGGTGTAAAACTTCAAGTTCCTATTTTCAGCTCTTTCATGCGTCGTGCAAATTCACAAAAAGCAAAAATTGCAGTAGCCCAAGCTGAAACCAACCTCAATGAAACTCAAGAAAGAATTTTTATTGAAATACAAGCCGCAACAAATGAATATCAATTGGCCGTAGAAAATTATTTTACAACTAAAGAAAATTTAGCCTTGGCTACCCGAATTAAAGAAAAAAATCAAATCAAATACTTTGAAGGTCTTGCAAGTTCTTTTGAATATAGAGAAGCACAACTTCAACTTTATAACGCACAAAACAATTACATTAAATCTATTCAAAGCGTTGTTCAGAAGAAATTAAATTTAGAAACCCTTCTTAACCCTTCCCAAAAATAAAAATTATGAAAAAATCAATAATTATCCTCAGTTTTTCTCTTCTCCTTCTTGCTTGTGGTCAAGAAAAGGGGGAAATAAACGCTGTAAATCAAACCCCAACAAATCTTGAAGAATTACAAAATCAAAAAGTCAACTATACGGATCAAATAAATACTTTAAATCAAGAATTAAAGCAGGTCAATGAAGCGATCCTTTCGCTTACTGGTGATGAAAAAAGAACTTTAGTTACTGCTTTCCAAGCGGAATCAAAAGTGTTTAACCACACTGTAGAAGTTCAAGCCAATATCAAAACACGACAAAATCTGTTATTATCGCCTGAATTTAGTGGGCGTTTAGAACAAATTTTGGTTGTTGAAGGACAAAATGTTAAGAAAGGGAAACTGCTTGCGATGATTGATGATGCAGGACTTCAAGATCAATTAGATCAAATGAACTTGCAGCTCGCTCTTTCCAAAACTACCTTTGAACGGACCCAACGCTTGTGGGATCAAAAGATTGGTTCTGAAATGATGTATCTGGAGGCCAAAACACGCTACAAAACCCAACAAAAGCAAGTTGCTCAAATGAAAGAACAACTTGCTAAAACTAAAATCTACGCCCCTTTTAACGGGGTAATCGATGAAATCACAGCAAAAGAAGGAGAAACCGTCGCTCCTGGAATGTCTCCTATTCTTAGAATTGTAAATATTAATAGTATGTACGTAGAATCCAATGTCCCTGAAAACTATTTGAAAAATATCACCAAGGGAAGCAGCGCAACCGTTACGATACCTGTTTTAAATGAAACACAAACTACGATCATTCGCCAAACAGGAAATTTCATACAACCGAGTAACAGAACCTTTCGCATTGAGGCGCCTCTTGATAACCCAACGGGATTAATAAAGCCCAACCTAAATGCGCGTTTAAGTGTAATTGACTATGCTAACCAAGAAGCGATTATGATCCCGCTTCGAGTCGTTAGAGAAAATGCAAAGGGAGAAACTTTTGTTTTTGTTTTAGAGACCCCTGAGGAAGATAATGGTTTTACTTCATCACAACAGTTTGTTTCTCTAGGTAAAGCTCAGAACGAAATGGTTGAAATCATTGAAGGGATCGAACTCAATGACTTAATCGTCGATGAGGGTGTTAGCCTTTTAGTGGCGGGTCAAAAAGTAACCCGAATTGAACAATAATGGCTAAATCAATGAAAACAAATAACACAAAAGAATTTCTATTTGCCTCTTGGGCAATCGATCATAAAACAGTGGTTTATGTGATCATGGCTATATTTTTAGTTTTAGGCATTAGTTCGTATTTTAATATGCCGCGTGAAACTTTTCCAGAGATCAATGACACTAAGGTATTTGTGAGTACAATCTATCCTGGAAATACCGCTGAAGATATTGAAAGAACGGTTACTGACCCCTTGGAAGAAGCCTTAAAAGGAGTTCCAAATTTAGTTGAAATTCGCTCAACCTCCTCTGAAGATTTTTCGGTAATTGATGTTGAATTTGACGAAAACATCTCCATTGATGATGCCAAACAAAAAGTAAAAGATTTAGTGGATGGTATTACCTCAGGTGCAGACTGGCCTGTTTTTAACAATGCGAAAGTAGAACCCAATATTTTTGAGTTGGACTTTTCTGAATTACAACCCATCTTAAATATTAGCTTACACGGAGACTACCCCATTGAGCAATTGAAAGTTTATGCCGAACTTTTAGAAGGCCAAATCGAACAATTACCTCAGATTAAAGAAGTCAATATTCGAGGGATTCAAGTCTTTGAAGTAGAAGTAGCGGTTGACATTTATAAGATGACTGCAGCTAAAGTCTCTTTTAATGACATTTTAAATGCCATTTCAAGAGAAAACACAACCATTTCAAGTGGAAATATTGTAAGTGGTGGTCAAAGAAGAACATTGCGTTTGACAGGTGAAATTAAAGATCCAGAAGCCTTAAAAAGTTTTGTGGTTAAAACAGATAATGGTCCTGTTTATCTTGGCGATCTCGCAGAAATTTCCTTCAAAGAAAAAGAAAAAACCTCTTTTGCTCGCTCCTTTGGAAAAAAAGCAGTGTTACTTGATGTTGTTAAAAGAGGAGGTAAAAATCTAGTCATTGCTTCTCAAGAAATTAAAGCTTTGGTGGAAGAGCCACAGAATATAGGGTTGCCATCTAATCTTGAAATCAAGGTTTCCAACGATCAATCTAACTTGACATTGAACCAAGTGAGTGAACTAGTCAATAGCATCATCTTTGGGGTAATCTTGGTAGTAACAGTCCTCATGTTCTTTTTGGGATTCCGAAACGCTTTGTTTGTGGGCTTTGCTATCCCCATGTCCATGTTTATGTCCTTTATGATTTTATCGGCATTAGGATATACGCTCAATACCATGGTCCTTTTTGGCCTTGTAATGGGATTAGGAATGTTGGTCGATAACGGTATCGTGGTGGTAGAAAATGTTTATCGCCTTATGGAAAAAGAAGGTATGTCTAGAATCGCTGCTGCTAAAGCAGGTATTGGTGAGATTGCATTTCCTATCATAGTATCAACCGCGACGACTATCGCTGCTTTTCTTCCGTTAGGGGCTTGGCCTGGGTTGATGGGAGAATTTATGATTTATTTCCCCATCACACTTTCTGTTGTATTAGGATCCTCTTTGGTCGTGGCTATTTTCTTTAACTCCATGCTTGTCTCTCAATTTATGGAAATAAGTGAACGAGAAATTAGCACTAAAAGTTTATGGAGAATTACCATTTTTATGGGAGGATTGGGTATTATTCTTTTATTCGGATCCCCCAATACACGCGTTTTTGGAAATTTAATGGTATTGGTTCCTTTACTGTTTTGGCTTTATAAGTTCTTCATCAAAAAAATGGCCTTAACGTTTCAAAATACCTTTTTAGTCCGTCTAGAAAATGGGTACAGACGCTTCTTATCTTTTGCTCTCGAAGGGTATAAACCCATCGCGTTTCTTGGAGGCACCTTCATCCTTTTATTTACATCTTTCGCTTTGATGGGTATATTTCCTCCCAAAGTAGAGTTTTTTCCAGACAATCAGCCACAACAGATTTTTGTCTTTATTGAATATCCTGAGGGTACCGCAATTTCTAAAACCAATGCAACAACAAAACGCATTGAAAAGGAAATTTTAACTGTAATGGAACGTGACACCTACAATAAAGCTGGAACAAACATTCTAATAGAATCTATGGTAGCTCAAGTAGGAGAAGGGGCTGGAAATCCACAAATTGATAATGGAAATACCAACGAGCTCCCTAACAAAGGGAAAATAACCTTGACCATGCAAGAGTTTAAATTTCGTCAAGGGGTCTCTAGTGAATCCTTTAGAGAAGAAGTACAACAACAACTTATTGGTAAATTCCCTGGCGTATCAATTTCTGTAGAAAAAGATGCCAAAGGACCGCCTGCTGGATATCCTGTAACGATTGAAATTACTGGGAAAGACTATTTGGGTCTGATCCAAACGGCTGAAACTATGAAAGAGTTTTTAAACCGAGTAAATATCGCTGGCGTAGAAGAACTTAAAATCAATGTAAATAAAAACAAACCTGGTCTGGAACTTACTGTCGATCGTCAAAAAGCAGGAGAGTTGGGCGTTTCAGCAGCACAAGTTGGACAATTGTTAAGAACTTCGCTGTTTGGATCTAAAGCAGGTATTTTTAAAAAAGATGGAGACGATTATGATATTAATGTTCGCTTTAATGAAGCCAACCGGTATAACAATAATGCTTTATTTAATCAAAACATCATTTTTAGAGACCCTGCAAATGGACGTATTAAAGAAATCCCTATTTCATCTTTAATCGAACAAGAAAAAAAGAACAGCTTTAGTGCGATAAAACACAGACAACTTAATAGAGTGGTAACCCTTTATTCTTCAGTACTTGCTGGATATAACGCAAATGCAGTGGTTGATAATGTAAAGCAATCTCTCAAGGGGTACAAACTTCCCGATGGAGTCAATTTTAAATTTTCAGGAGAAATAGAAGAACAGGAAAAAAACATGTCCTTCTTATCCAAAGCGTTGGCAAGTGCTTTAGGCCTGATTTTGTTATTATTGGTTTTTCAATTTAACTCTATCTCCAAGCCACTCATTATTTTACTCTCTATTTTCTTGAGTTTCACGGGTGTCTTTTTAGGCTTAATGGCCTTCCAAATGCCCTTTGTTATTTTAATGACCATGATGGGAATTATAGCCTTGGCAGGAATTGTTGTTAATAACGGGGTCGTCCTTTTAGATTATACCCAATTACTCATTGACCGAAAAAGAGGTGTTGCAAAATTATCCGAAGGGGAAATGTTGAATAAAGATTTAGTCACCGAAGCGATTGTTGAAGGGGGTACAGCGCGGTTAAGACCCGTTATTCTTACTGCAATTACCACTGTTTTGGGCTTGATTCCATTGGGTATCGGTTTGAACATTGACTTTTTCTCATTATTCTCTGAATGGGATCCTAAGATTTATATTGGAGGAGACAATGTAGTCTTTTGGGGGCCTTTGGCATGGACCGTCATCTTTGGATTGACTTTTGCCACCTTTCTAACCTTGGTGATAGTACCGTCAACCTTCTCTATTGTTTATTCCATTAAACTTTGGCTAAAAAGAGTTTTATAAAGAAATCCAAATCCTGAGGTTAGCGCCTCAGGATTTTTTATTTTTGCAGCACATAAAGAAACCATGTATAGAACGCATCACTGTGGAGAACTCTCTCTGGAACATTTAAATCAAAACGTAACCCTGTCGGGTTGGGTACAAAAAAACAGAAATAAAGGATTTATCATTTGGACAGATCTTAGAGATCGCTATGGCATCACGCAATTAGTTTTTGACGAAGAACGAACCCCAAAAGCTGTTTTTGAAAAAGCACAAGGCTTGGGAAGAGAATTTGTCATCCAAATTCAAGGAACCGTAATTGAACGGGAATCTAAAAATCCTAATCTCAGTACCGGTGCCATCGAAGTATTAGTTGATGATTTAACAGTCTTAAATGAAGCCAAAACTCCTCCTTTCACGATCGAAGACCAAACTGATGGTGGGGAAGAATTACGCATGCAGTATCGTTATTTAGACATTCGACGAAGTGCGGTAAAGGAGAAACTCATGTTTCGCTCTAAGGTATCTATGGCCGTACGAAATTATTTAACCGATGCAGGTTTTGTTGATGTTGAAACTCCTTATTTAATCAAATCGACGCCTGAAGGAGCTCGAGATTTTGTTGTTCCGTCTAGGATGAATGCAGGGCAGTTTTATGCCTTACCTCAATCTCCCCAAACGTTTAAACAATTGTTGATGGTGGGAGGAATGGATAAGTATTTTCAGATCGTAAAATGTTTTCGAGATGAAGATTTACGTGCTGACAGACAACCGGAATTTACTCAGATTGATTGTGAAATGACCTTTGTTGAACAGGAAGATATTTTAAATCAATTTGAAGGCTTAACACAACATTTATTAAAAAGTATTAAAGGTATTGAACCCAATCCATTTCCCAGAATGTCCTACGAAGAGGCCATGAAAACCTATGGAAATGACAAGCCCGATATTCGCTTTGGGATGACTTTTTGCGAACTTAATGACTTGGCACAAGGAAAAGGATTTGGTGTTTTTGATAGCCAAGAATTGGTGGTTGGAATCGCAGTTCCCCAAGCAGCAGAAATGACAAGAAAAGAAATTGATGGGTTGATTGACTGGGTCAAACGTCCTCAAATCGGTGCCAAAGGATTAATCTGGGTAAAATGCAATGCCGATGGAAGCCATAAATCCTCAGTAGATAAATTTTTTAATGCTGCTGATTTAGCTCAATGGGCAGCACGCTGTAACGCCAAGACAGGAGATTTAATCTTAGTGCTTTCTGGAGACAGTCACAGCACAAGATCACAATTAAGTGCCCTTCGAATGGAATTGGGAGAACGCCTTGGACTGAGAAATCCAGAAGAATTTGCCCCCTTATGGGTTACCGATTTTCCATTGTTAGAATGGGACGAAGAAAGCAAACGCTACCATGCCATGCACCATCCTTTTACTGCTCCCAAACCCGATCAACTCGAGTTATTAAAAACCAATCCAGGTGCAGTTAAAGCGAATGCCTACGATTTGGTTTTAAATGGTAATGAAATTGGTGGAGGTTCCATTCGGATTCATGACCAAGCCCTTCAATCTCAAATGTTTGACCTGTTAGGGTTCTCCAAAGAAGAAGCTCAAGCTCAGTTTGGTTTCCTGATGGATGCCTTTCAGTTTGGAGCACCACCACACGGTGGAATTGCCTTCGGACTCGATCGCTTAGTGGCTATTTTAGGGGGAGAAGAAACGATTCGAGATTTTATTGCTTTTCCTAAAAATAATAGCGGTCGAGATATTATGATTGATGCTCCTGCATCTCTTGATCAAAATCAATTGGAAGAACTGTCTCTAAAGACTACCCTCACTAAAAAAGAATAAAAAAACCCATGAAACTCATCTTACGGATTTTGTTTTTGATATTGTTAGGAGCACTGGCCACGGGAATGTATTACAAGAATCAAATTGATTTTAGCCTCGGAGAGCGAATCATTGGGTTTACCGTTTTAGGGGGTGCTTTTATTTACCTCCCGCTATTTTTATACCACCACTGGAAGGGAAAACGCTTAAAAGACTATACCTTAAGTGATGACAATCTGAAGAAAATGAGAGAGAAATAAGGTTTAATTATTTTAATATTTTTTCATGAAAAATATTGATACTCAAAGCCTTTGGTAAATAAAA
>JAURBX010000081.1 GCA_030828745.1 Flavobacteriaceae bacterium
ATGGTAAACTCAAAGTAACTGCAGCACAACTCCCCTTGACAGAGTCTAGTGAACTATTGAAATTGAAAAATAAAAATGGAAATGGTCCCAAAAGCAACATGAAAAAGAAGCCAAAAAGAAACAACAGAAAACGATACTAAGCAATTCATGGAATCATTTGTAATTGAAGGTGGGCACGCATTAAAAGGTTCGATTACTCCACAAGGAGCTAAAAATGAAGCTTTACAGATCCTATGTGCCGTTTTACTTACTTCGGAAGTAATAGACATTCACAATATTCCTGACATCGTAGATGTCAATAAACTCATTCAACTCCTCAGAAATTTTGGCGTAAAAGTTGAAAAAATTAGTAAAGGAAGTTATCGCTTTCAAGCAGATACTATCAATTTAGACTATTTGACTTCGGATCAATTCAAAGTTGACGGAAAAGGACTTCGGGGTTCAATCATGTTGGTGGGGCCACTTTTGGCTCGCTTTGGAAAGGGAAGTATTCCAAGACCCGGAGGAGACAAAATCGGTAGAAGAAGATTAGATACTCATTTTGAAGGCTTAATAAAATTAGGGGCTTCTTTTAATTACAATAAAGAAGATTATTTCTATAGTGTTGAAGCAAAAAAACTAATAGGAACTGACATGCTTCTGGATGAAGCGTCTGTTACTGGAACTGCAAATATAGTGATGGCTGCAGTTTTAGCTGAAGGAACGACAACCATTTACAATGCCGCTTGCGAACCCTATTTACAACAACTCTGTCTCATGCTCAATCGTATGGGAGCAAGTATTTCTGGTATAGGCTCTAACTTATTAAAAATAGAAGGGGTAAAAAAACTTAGAGGAACGGAACACACCTTGCTCCCAGACATGATAGAAATTGGCAGCTGGGTAGGTCTGGCTGCAATGACACAAAGTGAAATTACCATCAAAAATGTCCGTTGGGAATATTTAGGACAAATGCCCAGTGTCTTCAGAAAACTTGGAATCACACTTGAAAAAAAGGGTGATGATATCTTTATTCCTGCGCATACGAATGGATATGAAGTACAGAGCTATATCGATGGATCCATCCTTACTATTTCCGACGCACCTTGGCCGGGGTTTACCCCTGACTTACTTAGCATCATTTTAGTGGTGGCCACCCAAGCTAGAGGTAGTGTATTGGTGCATCAAAAAATGTTTGAAAGTCGCTTATTTTTTGTCGACAAATTAATTGACATGGGAGCCAAGATTATTTTGTGTGATCCTCACAGAGCCTCTGTAATTGGTAATGATTTTGAATCTGATCTCAGCGCAGCCACTTTAACGTCTCCTGATATTAGAGCAGGAGTTTCTTTACTAATCGCTGCACTTTCTGCCAATGGAACAAGTACCATTCACAATATTGAGCAAATCGATAGAGGATACGAAGACATTGAAAATCGTTTACAGAAGATTGGCGCAAAAATAAAGCGAATCAAAACCTAAAACTTTCTTTGAAACCCCATGAAAAAGAAAATTCGACTCCTACTAACTTTCACTCTCTGTACTGCCTTTGCAATTCCCTTAGGGGCTCAAACTTCTATTATAGGGCAGGTATTAGATTCCCTTACACAAGAGCCCCTTCCCTACGTCAATATTGGTTTACAAAATAAAAATATTGGAACCGTATCCGATGAAGAGGGCTATTTTGAATTTGAGGTCGATGCACAAAAAAATGGAAACGATACCCTTCGTTTTTCGATGATTGGGTTCGAACCCAAATCTTATATTTTAGAGGATTTTTTAAAACAAAATCATATTGAAGTTACCCTTACTGAAGAAGCAACGGCCTTGGATGAAGTGATTCTAACCTCAGTACAAAAGAATTACAAAACCAAAATCCTGGGAAACAAAACTACTTCAAAAGCAATTTATGCTGCATTCACGTCCAACAAACTCGGGAACGAAATGGGCTTTATTGTTCGTGCTAGGAAAGATCCCATGATTCTAAAAAAATTCAATATTTCCCTGGTTGAAAACGATTATGGCCCCATTAAATTTCGTCTCAATCTATATGATGTATTCAACGGGATTCCAAACGAAACAATACTAAAAGAAAATATTTTCATTGAAACCGATATTTCTTCGGGGATCGTAAGTCTTGATTTGACTCCTTATGAGATTGTGATAGACCAAGATTTTTTCATCACTATTGAATGGATAGAAGATTTAGGGCCGGGCAAGCTTTTTTTCTCTGGAGGTTTTTTTGGTGCCCCTCTGTATGCAAGAGAGGTAAGTCAAGGAACCTGGTCAAAAGTAGGGGTTGCCAGTGTAGGAATGAATGTAGAAGTACGTTACTGATTATTCTTTAGCGTAAGAGAAATACTGGTAATTATAATTTTTTCTAACACCGTTAAATTGATATTTTCAAGTTTTTTAATGTAGAGACATCCTTTCCCTTTTTTGTACTTTCCAAGGCCATCAAAGTCAATCTGGTCGTGAGAAATATCACACATTAAATAGAGTGTTAAGGCGTTTTTTCGAGGAGAAAATCCAGTTAAAAACCAGTCTCCCGACCTCCCGCTAGCATATTTATATTGATAGTTGCCAAAACCAATGATAGAAGTTCCCCATAGAACCCCTTGAGCCCTTGTGATTTTTTCCATGAGTTGGTATAGAGTCCAGCTATCATTTTTTTTTGTTCCGGGAACAAGGCATTTAAGAATAATGCTACCGATGCTGTTGTAGGTTGTGTTTTATTGGAAGACGTGAGATTTTTGAAGTTAAGTTACAAAAATCAACGTTTAGACACTTTATTATTACTGATATTTCGCTGGCGCGAACACTTAAAACGATCCACAGTTTCCGACCTACTCTTACTATGTTTCGTCTTTCTTCCTTGCACTCTTGCTCTCCACATCTTAAAACTGGACGGCTTCATCTCCCTCCGCATCAGGGTGATTACATCCTGTTCTTTCAAACCAAATTGCAATAAAATAGCATCAAAGGGGGTCCGATCTTCCCAAGCCATTTCAATAACACGATCCGTTTTTATCTCGTCTAGTTCAATTTTATTTTTCATGTTAATTTCTATTGGGCAACGTATGCCGATTTAAAATTCGCTTGCTTTCCTTTTTCACCAAGCTGTTTTTTTGGAGGTTCCAAAGGGTTCGACTTGCTTTCTCTCTAGTTTTTTCTATATCTACAATGGGAGCTGGATAATCCTTCCCTAGATAAAAATCGTAAAGGGTAGATTCCATGGGAGTAATTTCCCAGGGTGTATGAAGAAATCGTGAAGGGAGCTTATGAAGTTCTGGAAGCCATTGCAGTACAAATTTACCTTCTGGATCATGTTCCATTCCATTTTTTACTGGATTGTAAATTCGCAGGGTATTAATTCCCGTTTCTCCTGCCTGCATCTGAATTTGTGGAAAATGGATTCCAGGTTCGAAATCTAAAAATTGGCGTGCTAAAAAACCAGAAATTGCCTGCCAGGGCTGCCATAGTTGATGAATCACAAAGGAAACTACCAAAGCTCGCATTCTGAAATTCAAATAGCCTGTGGTAACCAAACATCGCATGGCAGCATCTACCATGGGTATCCCTGTTTGTCCTGTTTCCCAGGCTAGTAGATAATCCTGTCGCTTTTCTTTTACCAAAGCATGGTATCCTTTATTGATACTTTCATGTTCCATACGACATTCCATTTCAAACTTTTGAATGAAATGAGCTTGCCAACGCAATCGAGAACCAAATGATGTAAGTGCTCTACCTGTTTTACCTTGTTCTTTTTCCTCTTCTGTTCTCTGCAATACTTGGCGCATTGAAATATTTCCCCAAGCAATATAGGGAGACAATCTGCTGCAACTCTTTCTCGCCAGATCAGGTTTAGAAATGTGCTTTTGATAGTTTAAATAACGCCCCTCATAAAAGGAATTAAGATAGCGTATTGCATTTCGTTCTCCTCCTGGCTGGAACCATTTTGATTGGGTCGTATTTAAATCCATTCCTTCAAACTGAACTTCCAAATCAGAAATAAGCTTTAAAGAAAATAATTGCCCTTCCGCAGGAGAAAAATTAAAAAGAGGCTGATTCATATGGGCACTCCATAAGTGAATCCATTTTTTTCGATTTGGCAATCTCCGAAATACCCCTTGCTGTAAAAACTCATGCCATACAACACCCTTGGCATTTACCCAGCGTTTTACCGCTTTATCACGACTAAAAGTAAGGCCAATTCCTGTTTCTTGATGGGAATACAAAGTAATTGAATAACGCTTTAAAAGGGTGTCAAAAACTTCAATAACCGAGCCTTTAACACAAAGTACCTGAGTGTTCAAGACCGCTAATTGTTTATTTAAATCAACAATGGATTGCTTGATGAAGTCAAAATGTCTTGAACTATAATGAAAGTCATTCAGCAATATCTCTTCAAAAACATAAAGTAAAAGACAAGGTTTTTTTGTTTCCAAAGCACAGGTCAAAGCTTCATGATCGGAAAGACGTAAATCTCTTTTCAGCCAAACAACAGAAAGTTCTTTTTTTTCAAAATTCATCAGGCTGAGAAATGATTTTGTAGGCTCTCTCTTTAAGCTCAGACAATTCGGAAGGCGGTATTTTTTCAAGCAGACGAAGCATCATCGCCATGCGATTGTTTTTGGAAAAATATTGTTTTTTATCATCTAAAAAATTCCAGTAGAGACTATTGAAAGGACAAGCATCTTCGCCCACACGTTTCTTCTTATCATATTTGCAACCTTCACAATAGTTACTCATTTTATTGATGTAAGCAGCTGCAGAAACATAAGGTTTTGTCGCTACGATTCCACCATCTGCCCATTGACTCATTCCACGGGTGTTTGGCAATTGAACCCATTCTACGGCATCTGCGTAAATACCCAAATACCAGCGATCTACTTCGTCAGGATGAACCTGGGCAAGTAAAGCAAAGTTTCCAGTGATCATCAAACGTTGTATGTGATGCGCATAGGCGTGGTCTAAGGAGTTTTGAATACTTTGTTGTAAACAATTCATTTTTGTTTTTCCTGTCCAATAAAAGTTGGGGAGTGGATTCTGGTTCTCCAAGGCATTCTTTTTTCGATAGTTCGGCATTTCTCTCCAATAAATCCCTCGCATATATTCTCTCCATCCAATAATCTGACGAACAAAACCCTCAACTTGTGAAATGTCAATATCATCCTCATGCTGATGATAATAATCGATCACTGATTGAACAACTTCCAGAGGAGCAATCATTTTGGTATTGAGGGCAAAAGACAAACGAGAATGAAATAAATTAACTTCTTCTGTATGCATCGCATCCTGATAGGTGCCAAAATACTTCAGTAAATGGTGATTAAAATAATCTAATTGTAAAAGGGCTTCTTTTCGCGAGGCTGGGTATAAAAATGAATTTGTATCCAGTGTTCCCAGGGTTTGGATTCCTTCTTCATTCAATAGATCAATAAGTTGCTCTAGGGTTGTTGTATCCACTTTATAAGCTTTCGGAATCTCAGGTGTTCCCTTCCATTTATTTCTATTATTTTTATCAAAATTCCAAGCACCGCCCAAAGGACTCTCTCCCTCCATCAACAAATTAAAATCCTTTCGTATCCTCCTGTAAAAATATTCCATCACCAATTGTTTTTTCCCTTCAAAAAAAGAAGTTAAAAAAGTTCTTGAAGTCATGAAGTGTTCCGTATCAATTGCCTTGGATTCAATAGATAAAGTATTACAAAAATCGCTTAACTGCTGATCGAGTCGGTACTCATCTGGAAATTGATATTCAAATTTAGTGGCTTTGTAGACCTCTATTAAATGTAGTAAATTTTTAGGTATGTTTTGTTTGTTCTCCTGATGATTTAATTCCATATAATGCACCCGATGTCCTCGATTTTCTAACTCGACTTTAAATTGTCTCATTGCGTTAAAAAAAGCAACTACTTTCTGAATGTGATGTGTAACATAATTGGTCTCCTGTTGCACTTCCATCAGGAGATAACAAACCGAATCATCAAGTTTGTCAAACCAAGAATGGTTAGAATTCAACTGATCGCCTAATAGTAATCTTAAAGTCATTCGAACAAGGTGTTTTGCAGCCAAAGTTTTTGATACTGTCCTTTGGGATCGTATCGTTCAGCTTGAATTTTTACATTAAATTTTCTGTCCCTAGGATCATTTCCAACTCCTGCAACATACATCCAATTTCCCCAATTACTGTGCACATCATAATCGATCAGTTGCTGTTCAAAATAAGCAGCTCCCATGCGCCAATCCATCAACATATTTTTAGCAAAATAACTGGCCACGTTTTGCCTTCCTCGATTGCTCATAAAGCCTGTTTTTTTCAATTCAATCATATTCGCATTTACAAAGGGTTCAGCGGTTTTACCCTCAACCCATTTAAGAAAAAAATCAGGCTTGGTATTCCATGAATACTCCTTCTTCAAAATTCCGCCCAAATGAAAAAATGAATGACCATGTTTCAATGAAATGTATTTAAAATAATCTCTCCAGATCAATTCAAAAATGAGCCAGTAAGTCGATTCATTTTTTTCAATTTCTCTTTCATAACTCATGATCTCCCAATAGATCATTCTTGCAGACAATGAGCCGTTGGCTAACCATGGAGAAAATTTAGAGCTGTAATGGGTACCCACCAAACCATTTCTTGTTTGCTTATAATAAGAAAGTCGCTTTGTATTCCAAAAATAATTTTCCAAATGCCCTAGGGCTGACAAGGTACCTCCCTTGAATGGAAATACTGAATGCGAATGATGTTCAAAAGCTGAAAATCCAAAATCTTCTGGTAGTGGTATAACCGGTGTTTCCTCTAATAGCGAAAGCTTATCCAATATTCTGGGCTGAGCAAAGCACGATCTTATTTTACTATACTTTTCACACTTTTTTCTAAAGGCAGTAAATACTTGTGGAATCTGCTCGATCTCCATTGGAATATCTTCTGGATGAAATAAGAATTGATCATAGTGAGAATGAATATCCATTGAGTCCGAAAGACGATTACAAACCGCATTGGAAATTTCTTTCTCTTCCTCTGTCCACTCTTCTTGAAAGAAAAGGGCACTAGCCTGAAGTTCTTCCATCCAAAGAGGTATCCCCTCTGCTGCTGATCTTGTTTCAACGATCAAGGAAATATTTTTTTTTAATAATTCAGCCTTCAATGAGTGTAAAGTCTCTAATAGAAAGTGTGTTCTGAATTTTCCTGTTTTCTGAAATCCCCAAACCGAATCCACGTAATCCTTGGGCTCAAAACTGTAGTAAGCAACAACCCTATCAAAACGTTGACAGGCTTTAACAAAAGAGTTTTGATCTTGAAACCGAAGATCATTTCGTAACCACACTAAGGCTGTTTTCATTTGGATTTACATTTTTTGCTACAATATTTAACTTCATCCCAATCACGTTCCCATTTCTTTCTCCAATGAAAAGGACGCTTACAACTCAAACAAATTTTTTCGGGGAAGTTCTGTTTTAATATTCTCTTCATGAAGCCCTTAAAGCTTCTTTGTAGACGGACAAACAACGTTCACGGGCAAATTTGTGATCTACTATAGGAGGAGGATAATCTGATTCTTGAAAATTGGGCACCCATTTCTGAATATATTTCAACTCTTTATCAAACTTTTTAACCTGTTCTGAGGGGTTGAAAATTCGAAAATAGGGAGCAGCGTCAACACCACATCCGGCAACCCATTGCCAATTACCTACGTTACTTGACATTTCGTAGTCTAACAACTTTTCAGCAAAATAGGCTTCCCCTAAACGCCAATCAATCAAAAGATGTTTGCACAAAAAACTTCCCACTAACATTCGAACTCTGTTGTGCATAAAGCCTGTTTTATTTAACTCACGCATACCGGCGTCTACAAGAGGATAGCCTGTTTCACCCTTACACCATTTTTCGAACTCATCAGGGTTATTTCTCCACACAATTCGATCGTATTGTGGTTTAAAACTTTGCTGTTGGGTGTGAGGGAAATGCCATAAAATCTGCATAAAAAATTCTCTCCAAATTAATTCTTTGAGGAAGGTGTTATTGGATCGGCTTGAGGCTTTGTTTACTAATTTACGGATACTCACTGTTCCAAATCGCAAATGAGCTCCCAAACGTGAAGTTTGGTCTAGGTAAGGAAAATTTCGTGTTGCCTCATATTCGTCAATTATTGCGTCATCAAATCGGTATCGGGGTTGAGCAGTGGAACTCGGTTCAAAACCTAAGTCTGAAAGAGTAAGGTCAGGTGTATCAGTATTGGAATCTAATTGGTCTAAGTGATTTTCTGATGGATACAACCCGAGTGAATTTTCCTCAAATTTTTCTAACCATTTTCTCGAGAAAGGAGTATACACTTTATAG